>JAFVMQ010000065.1 GCA_017506825.1 Bacteroidales bacterium | reverse complement strand
GCAGCCTGAGTCACGCGGCCGATTTCGGCATTACGCTTCATAGGAAGAGCCTTGGAGTCAATGGCAGCTTCAAGAGCAACCACCATGCTTTCATAAACCTCGTCAGCCTTGAGCTGAGGTGTTGCATATGGAAATTCGAGATTATCTTCATAATAAGGAAGATTTCCCCAAAGTTTCCACATCTGGGTATAGTACCATGTGCGGAGAACTGTTGCCTCAGCAAGATACTCAGCCTTTGTCGCATCTGAAATACCCTGCACGCCCGGCATATACTTGTGGACGTTGTTCGAACGGTTTACTCCCGAATATGCGATTGTCCATACTGAAGCCGGAGTATTCTGGGAATCCACAGAGTAGTCGAACATGAGGTGGTAGTGCTTGTTGTCCGAAACTCCAGATCCACCAGGATATACGTCGTCAGCCATGACTTCGTAGATCATAGGGATCGGATTATACATACCCATACCCCAGTCAAACCACTGGAGAGGATCATATGCAGCAACGAGAGCCTCCTTGATACGGGCCTCTGAATTATAGTACTCATCGATGAGGATCTTGTCATGAGACTCAACATTAAGCCATTTCTCACCACAAGAGCTGAGAGTCACAGAGAACAGCAGAGCTGCGAAAATATAATATATCTTTTTCATCTTTATTCTCTTTACTGGTGATTAGAAAGTAATGTTTGCACCGAACTGGACTGTACGTGCCTGAGGATAAACACCTCTATCCATATATGAAGCAACTTCAGGATCGAAGCCGTCATACTTTGTAAATGTAAGAGCATTCTCACAAGCTACATATACGCGAAGCTTCTTTACAAACACCTTCTTGGTGAGGTTTGCAGGAAGAGTGTAACCGAGGGTCACATTCTTGAGACGGAAATAGCTTGCATCCTTGATGAAGAAATCTGAAGCCTTGGACCAGTTCTGGTTAGGGTCTACATTTGTGAAACGAGGATACTCGTTTGTAGAACCTTCACCTGTCCAACGGTTGAGGACATACTTAGGCTGGTTCATTGAAGGGATATCAGTACGACGCGTTCCGTCGAAGATGCTGTTACCCTGAACGCCCTGCCAGATCATAGAGAAGTCAATACCCTTCCAGTCCATGCTGAGATTGAAGCCATACATCAAAGGTGCATAGCACTTTCCGAGGATGGTACGGTCACCTTCTGCAGTGATGTCACCGCTTCCGTCGATATCGACATAGCGGAAGTCACCCGGCTGTGCATCAGGCTGAATAAGGTTTCCATCCTTGTCCACATAAGAATTTACCTCAGCCCAGTTCTGGAATACTCCGTCAGTCTTATATCCGTAGAAGTAAGGATAGACCTGACCGTTCTCACCGCGTGCGATTGTTCCCATCTGGTGGTACGAAGCAACATCGATGATACCGGTCTCGTTACCTGCATTGGTAAGGATTGTATTCACATATGTCACGTTTCCACCGAGAGCAAAGTTGAAGTCTCCCACTGAGTAACGATAGCTGATTTCGAGCTCGGCACCTCTGTTGGACATTGTTCCGACATTACCCCAAGGCTTTGACTCACCGAGGTAAGTAGGAACTGGCATTACCTGAAGCATACGCGCTGTCTGCTTATTGAAGTAGTCGGCAGTAATCTGAAGCGAGTTGCCCCAGAAACCGAGTTCCACTCCTAAGTCTGTCTGATGGCTCTCCTCCCATCCGAGAAGGGCATTAGGTGTTACCGATGGTTTAACACCGTTGACAATAGCTTCGTTTCCGAGAGCACCACTACCGAACACATAGTTGTTTCCTGGAGAAGAAAGTGCGGCATACTGGAATGCAGGGAGATTGTCACTACCATTGACACCGTAAGATGCTCGGAGTTTCAGTGCAGAAAGTGCTGCAAAATTATCCTGCATCCATGGCTCGTTCTTTATGTTCCATGCAACAGAAGCTGAAGGGAAGATTGTGAAGCGGCAGCCAGGACCAAAGTGAGAAGTACCGTCACGACGTACTGTGGCCTGGATCATATAACGGTTGTCATAGTCGTAAGATGCTCGAGCAAAGAGAGAAGAGAGCTTATAATCATTATAAAGTGATCCACCGCCGTCATTGTCCTCACGCTGGCTGGTTGCAAATCCCATATTTGCCTTGTTAGGATCTTCCTCAGTAAGATACATTCTTGAAGCATTGATGTTTCTTCCTGTACTTGAGAGTGCTGTCTGACCAGCCATCAATGTAAGGTTATGCTTGTCGTTGAATGACTTTGTATAGGTCAATGTATTCTCGACCTGCCATACCATACCACGGTTCATGGATCCCCATACTGAAGAATAACCCTGGTTACGTGTAGATGACAGATAGTAGTTTGGAGTCCAGCCGTCGCTTCCTCCTACCGAGAAGTCAACATTGATAGAAGAACGGAGAGTAAGGCCTTCATAAAGCTGGAAAGCAACCTCGGCACCACCTACGACGCGGTCATAATTGTTCTTTGTACCTGGCAGCGAGAGGTCTGCAAGAGGGTTGATCATCTCCTGGAACTCAGTACCCGGAATTGTGAAGAGGCGTCCTGTCTTAGGATCGCGGATAAGGTTGAAATCGGCCCAATTCGGATTAAGTAGCTCACCTGTTGCCTCATCTACCGCATGAGCAGCATCATTATAGCAATATGCATCCATTACCGCCTGCTCATCTGCCGGATCCACATAAACATTCAAAAGTGGAGAAAGAGCCGCTGCAGATCCGAGAGGAGAACCGAACTCAGAGTTGGTTGTAATTCCGGTTGTGAATGTACGGGCATAAGATACATTGATGTTGAGATCCATCTTGTTAAGCCACTTTCTGTCAGCTGTAGAATCGAATATGCTGTACTGGTCGTTCACGCGTACTGAGAAACGCTCGTAGTTTGAACGGTCATAGTTACCTCCGACTATACCTTCCTGAGTGAAATAACCTGCAGAAACGAAATACTGGTTCTTTCCGCTTCCGCCGTTGATTGTAAGCTGATGGCTCTGCTGAGGTGCATTCCAGTTGAAGAGTTCGTCCTGCCAGTCTGTTCCTTCACCGAATGAATACGGATCGGCATATTTAGGAGCATTTCCGTCATTGATCGCAGCTTCGTTCATCATTACCGCATACTCGGTAGCATTGAGAACCTCACGTTTGCGCCAAGGACTTGACATAGCATACTGGAAATCATAAGAAACTGATACGTTATCCTTTGTACCTTTCTTTGTTGTCACGAGGATAACTCCGTTTGCACCACGTGTACCGTATACTGCACAGGATGCACCGTCCTTAAGGATGTCGATACGCTCGATATCGCTTGGGGCGAGATAATCTATACCTCCTGTGACAGCCATACCGTCAACAACATAAAGCGGACTTGCTCCATTGATCGAGCCCATACCGCGGATAACGATGCTCGAGCCCGAACCAGGCTGACCTGAATTCGAGGTCACGGAAACTCCGGCTGTAAGACCTTTGAGCGCATCGTCGATACGGATCGGTGATGCCTTCTCGAGGAGTTCAGTGTCGACTGTGGAAATGGCTGCAGATACAACGGCCTTCTTCTGGACGCCGTATCCGATCATAACCACCTCGTCAAGCATTTCCGAGTCTTCTTCAAGAACAATGTTTAAGCTGCCCCCCCCTACTGGAACGTAAGCGGTCTTATAACCGATAGAAGAGACAACCAGTACTGCATCTGAAGGAACAGCATCAAGAACGAATGTTCCGTCGAAATCGACGGTAGTACCGTTTGTTGTTCCCTCAACGACTACGGCTGCGCCGATCACAGGCTCACCCGCAGAGTCCTTTACTGTACCTTTCACTTGCTGAGCAAACGCATTGGCGCAGCTCAGGGCCATTATCGCAAAGATAAGGGCGATTCGATAAGTTAGGTGTTTCATGGGTTAGTATTTTGTGTTAATAATGTGTTGGTGTCCGACCAAAAGTCAGTGATTCAAATTTAATAAATAAATTCCTTAATCCATTGCTTTGACCTTTACCTGAAGGTGAATTAGTGGAAAAGCACCCTATATATCCTTCATTACCAATGCGTTAACCCCCATAAAAGGAGTAAAAAAGTGGACAAAATCAGCATTGATGAAATTTAATTCGCATCAAAGTGGATATAATTAGACGGTCATAAAGAGCTAACACACTGCAATACAGCATATTGACAAGATTCAATCTCAAATGATAAAGTGGAAATTGTGACGAAAATACAGTAGAAATCAGTGCTTGGAACCGATCTTTTTCACCCTTTCTTCAAAATTGTCCCTATCCTCCAGAACAGCATTCTTTATCTGCGCCCTGTAGTTATAGATAGTATTTACAGAGTACCGCAGAAGTGATGCTATATGCGAAGACTGTGTAATACCAAGCTTGATCAGAGCAAAGATCCTGAGCTCGGTATTGAGAAGTTCACCTTCTTTGAGAACAACCCGTCCGTCCTCTTTGAGCAATGCATTGAATTCATCGACAAAGGTAGGATACAGAGACAGGAAAGAAGTGTCGAAAGTCTTGTAGAAACTCTTTAGTTCCGAATCGAACTGATCGCGTGTAAGATTCTTCTTCAACTTGTCGAGATAGCCTGAACACATGGACAGGAACAGTCCGAGATATTCCTCTTTTGCAGCATTTGCCTCAATAAGTTCATAATTGGTCTTACGTAGAGAATCCTCCGCGTCTATCATGGACCTGGTATATTCTGCAAGCTGTTCATTCTTATTCTCGATCAGTCTTGCAGACCTGCGTCCTTTGACATACAGACTGATTGCAAACAGACATATGAACAGGATCAGAATGGAAATAGCGACCGCCATCATCAGATAGGAGTTCCTTTCCCTGCTCTGCCTTTCCTTGCTGGCAATATATTCAGCTTCTATCCACGGCATTGTCGATGCGATCTGGACCTTACGTAACTTGGCATTATAAAAGATAGCATCATCCAGCGAAAGCCTGATATAACGGAATGCACGGTCTGTCTCATCCGGATCCGTCAGCTTGATGGCAATCGAACACAGAGATGCGTTATCCTTGATGGCGCCTCTGATATCACACAGGGCCGACTCCACCCACCATTTTATGGTCTCTGCCGGACGCTCGAGATTCTCACATATGAATCCCTGCCAGTATGTCTGTACTGCATAGTCACGTCCATTCTTGTCCAATCTTTCGATGAAACGGATGTTTTCTTTGTAGGCTTTCTCATAATCCCCGTCTTCTATCATACGAAGAATCCTTATATGATTGTTCAGATGGGAATCTGAAGGGGTACTCTGCAATATCCTGTCCTGATAGAAAGTCTGCTTGTCCACATCGGGAACATCAATACTTGAAGTATGGACATATTCATGATAATCATGCAGGAACTTCTGGCGGGCATTATACCATGCCACCATCTGCTGATTATCCAAAACCGAAGTATCAAGTTTCTGAAAGACCCGTTCAGCCTCAAGATAAAAACCGGAGGTGGTAAGGATCATTGCCTTTTCAAGAAGGGCATCATTCTTCATCGACCGATTACCCATCTCGTCTGCCAGTCTCTCCTGATGCTCAAGCATTTCCTTTGCTTTATCGAACTGATATGCCTGATACTCCTTGTACAGTTCCCCGTATATCTGATACTGCTGCAAAGGTGTTACTCCACGGGAATGAAGGAGATTCTCTATCGTACTTATTCTCTGTTCCTTGGACGCCACATATTCTTCAGCCCTGACAAGAGCCCGGTCCAGTCTGTCAAGATCTTCCGAATACGAACGTACCGTTGTACGGTTGCAGGACAGAACGGTAAAAAGCGCTATGACAAGGATATGGGAAAGTCTTTTCATGTTTAATCTGTTGTCTTCTGCAAAATTAGCAATTTTTAATTACATTTGTGAGACTGACCGATTTTGAAAAAAAACAGAATAATATATGAAACGTTTATTTTATGTGCTTGCAGCATTGGCTGTCGCAGGTACCGGTTGTAACAAAAGTATTCAGGAAGACAACCTCCTGACGCCACTGCAGCAAAGTCTTGATGCCAAGCTTGTAGGGGAAAACAACGGTGAAATTGTTCCCGGAACCCTGCTTGTGCGTCTGGACGCAGCATCTGTCTCACAGTTGGAGAACGGCGGATATCCGGCATTGGCATCGGAACTGTTTGCTGATGTCACACCTGCATCATTCTCTCCTGCAATCCCTGTAGCCCCCGGAAACAAGGCTGTGGCTGAGAAATATGGCCTTGACCAATGGTTCATCATAGGATTCGATGAAAGCATAAGTCCGGAATCAGTTGCATTGAAGATTGCACAAAAACCGATGGTCCGTTCTATCCAGTACAACCGCTACATACAGCCGGTAAGGGCAGAGAAGGCATATCCGTTCGAGGGTATGCCGGCGACCAAGGCAGATTCCGAAAGCCTGCTTCCTTTCGACGATCCATACAACTCAGCCCAGTGGAACCTTGTGAACGACGGTTCTGCAGCTGCAGATGCAGTAGCCGGTGCAGATGTGGGAGTAAAGGATGCATGGAGACTTACGGCGGGTGACCCGAGCGTCATTGTAGCGGTATTCGACTGCGGAGTCGAGTTCAGGCATGAAGATCTGAAGGATGCGATGTGGAGAAATGAAGCCGAAATCTCAGGTCAGGCAGATGTGGATGACGATGGAAACGGATTCATCGATGACAAATACGGTTTCAATTTCGTCAATTGTTTCGCGATAGACAGCGACTATGTCGCAGGTCTGCTTGATGAAGAGGATATGCCGGCTGTAGACGGACAGGATGTCACAAGCAAGAACGGAGTCGGTCATGGAACCCATGTCGCCGGAATCATCGGAGCTACAAACGGCAACGGCAGAGGTATCAGTTCGATTGCCGGCGGCACAGGCAATGGAGACGGTGTGCGTCTTATGAGCTGCCAGATATTTGACGGAAGTTCCTATACGACAGATGCCCAAAGCGCGGCAGCATTCATCTATGCGGCAGACAACGGCGCATGTATCGCACAGTGTTCATATGGCAATTACAATGTCATCACAGACGACAACACATATCTGAACGGAGGCATGGTCGGTGATGTTGAGATAAAAGGCTCGCCGCTTGAGAATGCCGCTTTGAGATATTTCCTTGACCCGGCAAACAGCAACCATGAATCTCTCGAAGGAAACATAGCTGTATTTGCTGCCGGAAACCACAGCAATCCTTACTCCATCTATCCTGGAGCGCTTCCGTATGTGCTTTCGGTGACAGCTTTCGGTTATGACTGGCTGCCTGGCGGCTATACCAACTACGGTCCCGGATGCAACATTGCAGCTCCTGGCGGAGAATGGAAAGGCATCAAGGGAGAGTATGACGGAATGATCCTCTCGACAGGCGTCCAGGCTTCCGTAAACGGCGGTTATCCGGGATATGTTACAGACAAGGGAAGCACAAGCAAGAATTATGTCTATATGCAGGGTACATCGATGGCATGTCCGCATGTTTCCGGTGTTATCGCCCTCGGTATTTCATATGCAAAGAAGATCGGAAAGAAATTTACAAGAGAAGAACTCAGTTCTTTGTTGCTCACCTCTGTAAATGACATAGACCAGTTCAACAAAGGTGGATCAAAGGATTTCAACCCTCCGTTCTCTACCAACCAGACTGTATCCATAGATATGGACAGATACAAGGGAAAGATGGGTACAGGTGCTGTAGATGCATGGAAATTCCTTATGGCGATCGAAGGAACGCCGTCAGTACTGGTCAAGGCAGGCGAAAAAGTCAGAATCGATCTCAGCGAGTACTGCAATCCTGCAGGTCAGTATACGGTTTCCGTCGACGAGTCCGGCAAGGCTTCTTTGGGAATTGAAACAGATCCTGTAATAAAGGATGGATTCCTTGAAATTGAATGTACAAAGATCGGAGCGGGAAAAGTCGTGTTGAGCTCTTCTGTCGGCAAGGATCCTGAAAGAGAGGACGGCATCGGATGCATGGCATATTCGAGAGAAATATCTATCGTAGCCAGAGCT
The DNA here is from genome assembly GCA_017506825.1 of Bacteroidales bacterium. Classification (GTDB taxonomy): domain Bacteria; phylum Bacteroidota; class Bacteroidia; order Bacteroidales; family UBA932; genus Cryptobacteroides. The sequence continues at coordinate 2,913 of JAFVMQ010000065.1, read as the reverse complement.
TTTGCTGCGGAAAACGGAGGTTGGTTGTAAAAGAAGATTGACTATGAGAAAGTTATTATATTTTGTTTTAGCTGCAGCTATCTTCTGCAGCTGCGGAGACAAGGACATCGATCCGGTTCAGCCTGAGCCTGACAAGCCGAACACAGAGAAGCCGGAAGAAAAGCCGGAAGAAAAGCCGGAAGAGACGCTTGCATCAAAGATTACCGGAGAATGGCATTGCACGGTATCCGACATTGAGACTGAGATCTACCTTGCCCTTACCTCAGACAAGACTTTCGAACTTTACCAGAAGGTCGGAGAAGGAGCATTCCGTCTCTATAAAGGAGCATGGACACTTGATGAAGATACAGCCATGCTGACCGGAAAATACAACGACGGCAACCCATGGGGAAGCGGATATGCCGTTACTTTGAGCGAAGACAGGAATTCAATGACGCTGACCCCGTCAGAAGGATCGGAAAAGCAGACATATTCGAGAAAAGGCATCCCGTCCGAAGTAAAGGAAGGATGCGTCGTTGTCGTGAAGTCAGGATCCGAAGATCCGTTGCTTTAACTATCCTTGCGCATGCTGAATTCGCAGCCGCAATAGAGCTGGTTGTAGAAGTTCTGCTCCTTGATTATCTGAACGCGACGTTCCTGAAGACCGCCTTTGCGCCAGTTATGGTCCCACCAGATGACACCTTCTGATGGGATCTTGTCGGTTTCTCCGTTTTCTGTACAGACAGGCACATTGATCTGTTTGCAGGCCCAGAGACCTGCCTCATTGATCTGGTACTGCGATTTCCAACGGGATGAGGCAAGGGTTGTGGTAATGACCCGGATGCCTCTTTGTGCGGCATATTCTGCTGTACGCAGAAGCCTCATCTTGAAGCATTTCAGACAGCGTCCTCCCCTTTCCGGTTCGTCTTCAAGCCCTTTCATGGCTGCCAGCCAGTTCTCATGGTCATAATCAGCATCCACAATCTCCAACCCCAGCGACTCCGCATACCTCGTGCATTCTCTTTTACGGATTTCATATTCCTCCTGCGGATAAATGTTAGGATTGCAGTAATATATGACAGGAGTGATGCCGTTTTTGAGCATAGCTTCGATTATTGCGCTGGAACAGGGAGCACAGCATGTATGAAGGAGCACTGTTGTCTCCCCCATCGGTGCCTGAATGCACTCCTGCATGTTCTTGTTCCTTTTACTCATTACCTGCTGATCCGGTATATATTCGCAAAGATAACCTATTTTTGTATCTTTGCATATACCTCATACCTTACGGAGCACAGCTCCTTATGGCAGCCGGTCTTGCAGGAGTCTCATCACTGTCTGTCATCAGATACCTCTACTATCCGCTCATCATGGGACTCTTCGCCCTTGGAGCTATCCTTTTCCGACTTCCCCGGAAGTATTCCTGACGAATCTCTGCTGGATTTCTTCGAGCCAGGCAGTGCGTTGCTCCTGGGTTGCAGGCTTGACTCCGTTCAGGCTGATCCATTCGACATCCTCTATTCCGATCTGACGGAAGGTACCATTGATCAACGAGCCTTCTATGCTGTTGTTGAACATATCCCTGTAGACATCAGCAGGAGTATTCATCGTCGTTATTACCGTCACCTTCCTTAAAGGGAGTCTGGAAACAAGTCTGCCTTTCACCATATTGTATGCTATGGCAGGAAAAATCACCTTGTCAACGAATCCTTTCATCATGGCCGGCATGGTCATCCACCATATAGGAAAGATCATTACAAGATGGTCAGCCCACTCCAGATGGTCCTTATATTCCTTGACCTGATCATCTATGGGTTCAAGCGCCTCTACTCCGATTCTGCCTGCTCCGGCAAAAGCTATGAGATCCTTAGTCCTCATAACCGGGTCGAAACCGTCCCTGTCAAGATTGATGATGCGGCAGGGCTGACCGCTTGCCTTGAGCCCCTTCTCCACAGCCTCCATTATAGCGCTGCAGAAACTCCCTCCGTTGGGATGGTTGAATACGATAAGTGTCTTCATCTCTGTCAGTTTTCACTATCGTATAGCAAAACCTCAGCCAAGCAGATGATGAATCTACAGAAAAAGAGAGGCGATACGGAAGGTTATGAAGGCTGCGACCCAGGCGAGAAGAATAGTGTAGACAGCTGTGATGATCGCCCATTTCCAGCCTCCGCTTTCGTTCCTGATTGCCACGAAGGTCGCTATACATGGGAAGTAAAGCAGGATGAAGACCATATACGCCAAGGCGCCTGCCGGGGTGACAGAACGCACCAGAGCCCGCTGCAGACGTGTCTCGGCTCCGGAAGGAGATTCCTCGACTTCGCTCGGAATGACAGAAGAGGAATCATCCGCATACATGACACCAAGAGTACTGACAACCAGTTCCTTGGCGCCGACACCGGCAACGATACCGACTCCCATCCTCCAGTCGAATCCCAGAGGCTCGAGAACCGGTTCCATAGTCTTGCCGACATAACCTATGAATGAATGCTCCTGCTGTTCCTGAACGGAATCATATGCATCGTGGTTAGGGAAATATCCGAGGAACCAGATTACAAGAGAGCAGATAAGTATGATGCCGCTCATCTTCTGAAGATACTGACGTCCTTTTTCCCATGTGTGTCTGAATATGGACTTCGCGGTAGGAACACGGTATGGAGGAAGTTCCATCACGAAAGGCAGGTCGTCATCTTTGAAGAATACGCTCATTATCTTGGCGGCAATGACGGCCAGCAGAATACCCAGGGCATACAATCCGAGCAGCACCGCTCCTGCATGGCGGGGAAAGAAGGCTCCTGCAATAAGCACATATACAGGCATGCGTCCGGCACATGACATCATCGGGATAACCAGCATGGTGATAAGACGGCTCTTGCGGCTTTCTATCGTCCTCGTAGCCATGACAGCTGGTACATTACAGCCGAATCCCATGATCAT
>JAFVMQ010000064.1 GCA_017506825.1 Bacteroidales bacterium | reverse complement strand
TTACCTTTTTCAATCGTAGTGAAACGAGTCTGTATAGGCTGATGGTTGGTTACGCATTTCGGATTGCGGCACTTTGCTATACCTATCACTTCCTCCGGCATCTTTATCTTCTTTTTCTCGACTACCTTGAAATCGCGGATTATGTTGATGGTTGCATTCGGTGCGATCAGGGCAAGCTTGTTGAGCTCTTCGTCTGCAAAGAACTTGTCTGCAATCTTTATGATGCCCTTCTTGCCGTAGATCTTGCTCGCGAGGTTGGTTCCGATTGTGATCTGGTTCTCTATGCCCTTGAGGTCAAGGATGTCAAGAGCCTTGTATACGTTTTCTGCAGGAATGTGGTCCAGTACGGTTCCGTTTTCCAATGCGCTTACTACTAATTCTTTATGTGTCATGGTCTTTTCTCCTAACGATATCCGAGTAAATATGAAATGATTGCCATACGGACATATAGTCCGTTCTCTGCCTGCTTGAAATAGTAGGCATAAGGTGTGTCGTCGACATCCTGGGTGATTTCAGTGACGCGAGGAAGCGGATGAAGAATCTTCATGTTCTCCTTGACGTCAGAAAGCATGGATGCTGTAAGGGTGTAGACATCCTTTACTCTTTCGTATTCCATTGGGTCCGTGAACCTTTCCTGCTGGACTCTTGTCATATAGAGGATATCACAGTCGTTGAGGTGTTCCTCGAGAGATGTTGTCTCTATGTATTCGATGCCCTTGCTGTCGAGGAAGTCCTTGTATTCCTGAGGCATTTCAAGCTCCTTTGGAGCTGTGAAGACGAATTTCGGATTGAAGTGCGACATGGCCTGAAGCAGGGAGTGGGTTGTTCTTCCGTATTTCAGGTCACCTACCATATTGATGGTAAGTCCTTCAAGCTTTCCCTGGGTCTTGAGGATCGAGTACAGGTCAAGCAGGGTCTGGGACGGATGCTGGTTGGCTCCGTCTCCGGCATTTACTACAGGTACGGTTGCAACTTCGGAGGCATAGCGGGAACTGCCTTCAAGAGGGTGGCGCATGACGATCATGTCTACATAATTGGTTACCATCTTGATGGTGTCCTTGAGAGTCTCACCCTTGCTCTGGCTTGTGTTGGATGCATCTGAGAAGCCGATTACCTTGGCGCCAAGGCGGTTGATGGCTGTCTCGAAACTCAGTCTTGTCCTGGTTGAAGGTTCGAAGAACAAACTTGCGATAACCTTGCCTTCAAGAAAATTCTGAACTCTGTTCTGTTCGAATTCCTTTGCTGTTTCCAAGACATGCAGGATTTCCTCTTTGGTGAAATCCCAGATTGAAATCAAACTTTTCCTGCTCATATTGCGATTTATTGGTTATATCTCTTCCACCCGGCAGCCTTCGACATCTTCCATCCTCTCGAGAAATGTGTCGACAAGCGACAGCCGGACACTCGTATCCATGGTGCACTCCATATCGAATTTCTGATTCTTCTGTTCCAGCCCCATGTCCTTGAACACTTTCATCACGCTGTTCATGCTCATGTATCCGAAATGTACCCTGTACATCTTCGATGCTATCTTTTCGATGATCTGCGCGTTCGCCAGAGCGTCCGCCGTCGAAGTCTTGTAAGCCCTGATCAGCCCTGGAATGCCCAGCTTTATGCCACCGAAATATCTCACGACCACAACAAGGATGTCGCTCAGTCCGCATGAATCTATCTGCCCCAGTACCGGCCTTCCGGACGATCCCGATGGCTCTCCGTCGTCGTTTGCGCGGAATCTGTCGCCCTTGTATCCGAGGCGGTATGCATATACATGGTGACGCGCGTCGTAGTACTCTTTCTTAAGTGCTGCGACGATCTCCTTGACTTCTTCTTCTGTTTCAACGGGGTATGCATGGGCAATGAATCGGCTTCCATTGTCCTTGAAGAGTCCCTTCGCTTCGGATGCGATGCTCTTGTACGAATCTTGGATCTGAGTAGTGTCCATACCAATCACCAAATTTAGCTAATTTTTGTGGAAAAATCAGTCGTTGGACATAAAAATATTCACCTTGATCAAAGTTTGGTTGTCTTAGGCAAAGTTTATTTGTCTTTGAAAAAAAATTACTACCTTTGATACCGCTTCCAGTGAATCTGGGGGCTGTTTTTAACAATGAAGCATTCTAACTGTCTATGATACTGAAATATAGAGTTTCACTCCCGGGTATAAAGGGATTTGCAAGAGTTTACGAAGTCAAGCCGACAGCCTCTCTGTACAGCCTCCACAAGCAGATGAGGGCTGATATGGATTTTCCTCAGGACCAGGTGGTCCTCTTCAAGGCATTCGATGCAAGAGGGGAAGTTGCCGCAAGATACAGCGTGTTTACTGACTTCGGCTATGGTACAATCGACGATGTTACATTCGGTCAGTGCCATAAGAAGGGCGAAGACAAGTTCATATATTTCTACGATACTACAAATGTCAAGAGCGTCATCCTGACCTTCGAAGGCGAGGCTCAGGAGCGCAGGAACGTGCTTTATCCTCTGCTTGTCGAGACCAAGGGTCCTAATCCTATCGAATTCGAAAACGGATATGTGGCATTCGAAGACCTTCCTGAAGAAAAGAAGAAGGATCCGGATGACGATGATTTCGACGATTTCGATGACGAACCTGAAGAGGATGACGACGAGACCGAAGAGATTTTCGGCGAAGACGAAGATGACGAATAATGTCATCCTGAGGAGCTTTGTATGAAGCGGCTGAAGATCATATTAGGTCCCACAGCTGTAGGCAAGACAGACTACAGTATTGAGACTGCGCTCAGACATGGTTCTCCTGTCATTTCATGCGACTCCCGTCAGATTTATAAGGAAATGACCATAGGCACGGCTGTGCCTTCTGCTGAACAGCTTTCCGCTGTTCAGCATTATTTTATCCATTCGCATACGGTAGAGGATCTTTACACGGCGGGTCGATATGAAATAGAAGCGCTCGATCTGATAAACCGTCTTTTCGGGGAGGGACATGACACCCTTGTGATGGCAGGGGGCTCGGGCTTCTATATCAATGCTCTGGTGAACGGTCTGGATGACTTTCCTTCTGCAGACCTCGATCTTAGGGAAGAACTGATGACCCGTCTCCGCGAAGAAGGAGTCGAAAGTCTGCGTGTGGAACTCAAGGCTCTTGATCCGGAGAGTTATGCGACTATTGATATTGCAAACGGTCAGAGGGTGGTGCGTGCTCTCGAGGTCTGTCTGATGACAGGAAAACCTTTCTCTTCCTTCAAGACCGCATCACGCAAGTCCCGTGACTTTGAGATTGAAAAGATCGGTCTGACACGTCCGCGGGATGTCTTGTATGACCGTATCAACCGCAGGGTGCTTCAGATGGTGGATGAAGGACTTGTGGAGGAGGTGCGTTCATTGGTTCAGTATCGGGATCTTGCAGCGTTGCAGACAGTAGGTTACAAGGAAATTTTCGACTGGTTCGACTATCAGAACGGACTCGTCTCAACCGAGGGCTGGGGACCGACCACCCCTGGCGACGGACCTGTGACATCTCTGGACCGTGCGATAGAACTGATCCAGCGCAATACCCGGCGCTACGCCAAACGCCAGCTCTCATACTGGGCCCGTGACAAGGAAATCCGCTGGATTGAAATATAAAACAGCCAGACCCGTAGACAGACGAAACATTTCCCATTATTATCTGTTTCGTGGGTTACGGGTCTGGCTGTTTTATGGACTTCGCTCGGGGAAGATCCCTGGACTTCGCTCGGGGAAGATTCCTCGGCTTCGCTCGGGATGGCAAACTGATTGATCAGTTTGCCACCTCACATAGGAATTTGATGCGGACAAGACGGACTTCAAGTTCGTCGAAATCGTCGCTAAGATCTTCCATTGCATCTGCAAGAGAATCAGACTCAGCCTCATCGTGGAAATAGTCAAAGATCTCTTCAACCACATCATCATCAAGAGTCTGCTCTATATAATAGTCGAGGTTCAGCTTGGTTCCTGAATATACGATAGCCTCGATCTCGTCAAGCAGCTCTTCCATTTCCATTCCCTTCGCATCAGCAATGTCCTCCAAAGGAAGCTTGCGGTCCACGCTCTGGATGATATAGACCTTGTTCACTGACTTGTTGACCATCGTCTTCATCACGAAATCGTCTGGTCTGGCAATCTCATTTTCCTCCACATAACGGGCGATCAGCTCGAGAAAGGCCTTTCCGAATTTCCTTGCCTTTCCTTCTCCTACTCCCTGGCAGTTCTTGAGCTCGTCTATAGTGATAGGATACATGATTGACATATCTTCCAACGAAGGATCGCCGAATATCACCCAAGGCTGAAGCTTGAGCTTTCTTGCAACATCCTTTCTGAGATCCTTGAGCATGGCGAGAAGCTGAGGGTCTCCTCCGCCGCCTCTTGCAGCTGCGGCAACTGCCGCCATATCATCATCGTCGTCCTCACCTTCAGCGAATTCCCTTTCTTCAGTGAGCTTGAGCTCATAAGGATTCCTGAAGAACTCCTCTCCGTCTGGAGTCACTGATATCAGTCCGTATGATTCGATGTCCTTGTGCAGCAGATGAAGGATCAGACCCTGATGGATCACTGCGTTCCAGAATCTTACCGAATGGTCTTTGCCTGCGCCATAAAGCTCGAGCTTGTCGTGCTTGTAGGACTTTATTATGGAGTTCATCTCTCCTGCCAGGATGTTGGCCAGATGTTCCATCTTGAACTTTTCAGGAAGAGTCTTGATAAGCTCTATCACCATCGCCATCTCTTCGCGACCGTCGAACTGTCTCTTAGGATGCAGACAGTTGTCGCATGCCCCGCAGTTTTCCGTCTGATATGTTTCACCGAAATAGTTGAGCAGAAGCCTTCTTCTGCAGGAGTTGGATTCAGCATATGCTACCGTATCCATCAGAAGCTGCCTTCCGATCTCCTGCTCGGCTATAGGCTTGCCCTGCATGAACTTCTCCAGCTTCTGGATGTCCTTGTAACTGTAGAAGGTGATGCACTGACCTTCCTTTCCGTCTCGACCTGCACGACCGGTCTCCTGATAATATCCTTCGATGCTCTTAGGTATGTCGTAGTGGATGACAAAACGCACATCAGGCTTGTCGATGCCCATTCCGAATGCGATTGTGGCTACTATGACATCAACTTCCTCCATCAGGAACTTGTCCTGGTTTTCCGCCCTGGTCTTTGCGTCGAGACCGGCATGATAAGGGGCAGCCTTGATGCCGTTGATGTTCAGGAGTTCCGCCAGTTCCTCTACCTTCTTCCTGCTAAGACAGTATATGATGCCAGATTTGCCCGGATTCTGACGGATATATCTTATAATGTCTCTCTTAGGGTCTGATTTGTCCCTGATTTCATAGTAAAGGTTAGGTCTGTTGAATGATGACTTGAAGACAGTGGCGTCCGTCATTCCCAGATTCTTGATTATGTCGCTCTGTACCTTAGGGGTGGCGGTTGCTGTAAGTGCTATGATCGGAGATACTCCTATTTCTTCGATTATGTTTCGTATGCGACGGTATTCGGGTCTGAAATCATGGCCCCATTCTGAAATGCAATGGGCCTCGTCAACTGCATAGAATGAAATCTTGATTTCCTTCAGCATTGCTACGTTTTCCGCCTTTGTAAGGGACTCGGGCGCCACATACAGCAGCTTTGTTGCGCCGGAAAGAAGGTCGCTGCGGACTTCAGCGATCTGCGCCTTGCTCAAGGAAGAATTCAGGAAGTGCGCTATGCCGTCGTTACCTGCAACAAAGCCTCTGATCGCATCTACCTGGTTCTTCATCAGCGCGATAAGAGGGGAGATGACGATTGCCGTACCCTCCATCACAAGGGCCGGCAACTGGTAGCAAAGCGACTTTCCTCCTCCGGTAGGCATGAGGACAAAGGCGTTGTTGCCGTCGGTAAGATGGCGGATGATACGTTCCTGATCAGCTTTGAAAGAGTCGAATCCGAAGAACTCCTTCAGCTTGCTGTGAAGCATTGCAGAGTCGATGTTCATAACCCGAAAAATTTGCGATTACTAAATTAAATGATTTTTTTGACTCGGCAAAGAATATAAGATGGAAAATATCTGATTTTTTGCAGTACGGAAAAAATCCTTATATTTGCGGTTTGTATTGGAAAATTTTAACAATTAAATAAACAGTAAAGAAATGAAAGCAATCAGAATTTTCGCAGCAGCGTTTGCAGCAACTCTCGCGCTGTCTTGCGGCACAAAGAGCAATGTGGCTGTAGACGTAGAAATGCCGTCAGCTGCAGAGGTGGACTCAGTAAGCTACCTCATCGGTGTAAACTTCGGTTCATTCCTTAAGGGCAACAACTTCGCTGAGGATCTCAGTGAGATCAACATGGCCCAGATGAAGAAGGGTATGCAGGATTTCCTCAAGGCTGAGGGTACTCCATATGATGAGAACTTCGGCGAGCAGTTCAAGATCGATCCTAACACAATGAGCAAGGTTCTCAACGGCTTCCTTACAAAGAAGCAGAACTACAAGGCAGCCCTCAATCGTGCAGAGGAGAAGGAATTCCTTGCAAAGAACGCAAAGAGAGCAGACGTTGACACAACTGCAAGCGGTCTTCAGTACACTATCATTGCGGCAGGTGCTGACGAGAAGATCAATCCGCAGGATACAGTATGGGTAAACTACAAGGGTACTCTTCTTGACGGAACGGTTTTCGATCAGAACGACTCTACAAAGTTCGTGGCTAACCGCGTGATCAGAGGTTGGACTGAGGGTCTCGGTCTTCTCGGCGAGGGCGGAAAGGCAACTCTTTATATCCCTGCAGAGCTCGCTTACGGTGAGAGAGGAAACCGCGGTATCGCTCCTAACTCTACTCTTATCTTCGACGTTGAGGTTCTCAAGGTAGGCAAATTCGTACCAAAGGAGAACAAGAAGTAATGGCAATGGAACTCGAGGGCAGGATTGCCCGCAAGCTTAATGTCCAGACAGGCACTTCTGCAAGAGGTACCTGGGCAAAGCAGGAATTCATTTTCGAGTATCAGGAAGGCAATTATCCTTCTCAGGTGTGCATGAATGTCTGGGGTGAGGATAAGGTCAAGGACCTCGAGAAGTACCAGGTCGGTGACAAGGTGAAGGTTTCCTTCAACCTCAGCAGCCGTGAATTCAACGGACGCTGGTACACTGACGTGAGGGCATGGAGGATAGAGCCTGCAGCTGCAGCCCAGTCCGACTATGCCGCTTCGGCAGGAAGCTACGGAGCTCCGACAGGAGCCCAGGGAGTACCGCCTGTTACCATGGATGATCCTTACGCGGCAAGTGCAGGCGCATACAGTGCTCCTCTCGAAGAAGACGACTTGCCATTCTAAATAACAAAAAATCCGGCAGTCCTGCCGGATTTTTGTATTATAACGGAAGCTGGACAAGCTTCCGTTTTTCGTAATGGGCGGTCCAGCGGAAACCGAAGGATTTCAGAAGCTGGGCAAAATGCGCGAACTCATGTCCTACTTTAGAAGCATCATGCGAATCCGAGCCGAGGCTTAAGATCTCGCCTCCCAGCTCCTTGTAGCGCAAGAGGATGTCGGTATCGAGGCTGACTTCTCTCCCATGGAAGTCCTGATAGCTTTTCGTGTTGATTTCAAGAGCCTTGCCTTCATGGATGAGATAACGGAGCATTTCATCGAGGATGTCGCTGAAATCGCGATATTTCATGCAGGTCTGAGGGTAAGGGGCATACCTGACGATGTAGTCGAAATGCCCCATGATATCAAAGTCCTTCAGCCATGTCATTTCCTTATGGATGGTTTCCAGATAGAGTCCGTATGCCCTCTTCCAGTCCTTCCCTTCATAATAACCTCCATAGTATGGGTCGACCCCGTCAAGATAATGGACGGAGGCGACGATCTGGTCGAATGAATATTCCTCCAGCAGCTTTCTGATGTCGGCATGATGGTCCTCATGCATTCCTATTTCTATACCTTTCAGAATCTTTATGTCCGTAATGTCCTGAATCCTGTCAATTTCCTCCTGCTGGGCAGAGATGTCGAATGTTTCCGGCACGAGCTTTTCATGTTCAGCCTTCATCTGCGGGACAAAGAAGTCGCAATGGTCGGTAAATGCCATTCCTCCAAGCCCTTTGGCAGAGGCTGCACGCGCGCTCTCTTCCACTGAAGTGCGCTTTCCGTCGAATGAAAACTGACTGTGGTTGTGATTGTCGAAAAGTACCATTTGATTTATAGGTAAAACGCCCGCAAAATTAGTGAAATTTTACTACTTTTGCAGATTAAGCATATTGTTATGATAACGTTCGGATATAAGAATAGATTCAATGGTCCGCTAAGGGCTCTGACCGCCCTTGCGATAGGTATCGTAATGGTCGCAAGCAAGACCAATGCACTGGAACTGGTGGTGCAGATAATTGCAGCCTTTCTTTTGGCTTCAGGTCTGGTATCGCTTTTTGTGGGATATCGCAACCGAAAGTCAGGTACTATGGGTCTGATGGGCTTCAACGGTGCCGTAGACATCATTCTTGCGTTCTGCCTCTTCATGTTCCCGGGCTTTGTGGCGGGACTGCTTATATATTTCATAGCCTTTGTCCTCATGATGTTCGGTCTTTTCCAGGTGGTTACGCTTTTGAGCGCAAGCCGTGTGATGAAGGTCGGGCTGTGGTCATTCGTGCTGCCGGTGCTGGTTCTTGCAGCCGGCGGTTTCCTTATGGCAAGACCTGCTTTTGTCGGGGAGGCGATCGGAGTTGTTGCGGGAGTGGCACTGATAATCTATGGTACATCGGAACTCCTTTCGTCGTGGAAGATGAAGAAAGCCATCGACGAGTATGAGATCCGTCAGGCACCGCAGCAAGAGAAACCGCAGATGGCGGACGATCATTTCGCGGATGCGAAGGAAGTTGATTACGAAAAGGTTGACGAGCAGTAATGATACCTCAGGAGACGGTAAACAGGATATTGGATTCGGCACAGATTGTCGATGTCGTGGGTGACTTCGTGACTTTGAAGAAGCGCGGAGCCAACCATATGGCATGCTGCCCTTTCCATAACGAGAAGACTCCGTCTTTTGTGGTTTCGCCTTCAAAAGGTATATATAAATGTTTCGGCTGCGGCAAGTCAGGCACCGCCGTAGGCTTCATAATGGAACATGAGAACCTCTCTTATACCGAGGCGCTCAGATATCTTGCAAGAAAATATCATATTGAGATTGTAGAGAAAGAGGAGACGGCGGAAGAGATAGCACAGCGTCAGCGTAACGAGAGTCTGCTTCTCGTTTCCGAATATGCAGGAAAGTTCTTCCAGGAAAGTCTTTCCACTCCGGAAGGTCAGGCCATCGGATACCAGTATTTCAGAAGCCGCGGTCTTGAAGACGAAACCATCCGTAAATACGGTCTGGGATGGGCCCCGGTGAGTCGTAGGGCTCTTTCGGATTCTGCTCGTGCAGCCGGTTACAAGGAAGAGTTTCTTGTCGAGACAGGACTGAGCATAAAATACGATGACGGAAGACTTGCAGACCGCTTCTTCGACAGGGTGATCTTTCCTATCCATTCGGTCAGCGGACGTGTGATAGCTTTCGGAGGACGTACTCTCAAGACGGACAAGTCTGTTGCAAAATATGTCAACTCTCCTGAGACTGAGATATATGTCAAGAGCAGGTCTCTCTACGGAATATGGTTCGCCAAGAACGAGATGTCCCGTCAGGATAAATGTATCCTTGTAGAGGGCTATCTCGATGTGCTTTCGATGCATCAGCTCGGTATGACGAATGTCGTCGCTTCGAGCGGAACCTCCCTTACAGTCGAACAGATCCGCCTGATACGTAAGTTTACAAACAACGTGACCATCATCTATGACGGCGACGGAGCCGGAATAAAGGCGGCATTGCGTGGTATCGGTCTTGTTCTGAAGGAAGGAATGAATGTGAAGATAGTCCTTCTGCCGGACGGACAGGATCCCGACGATTTTGCAAAAAGCCATACATTGGATGAGGTCAGGGACTATATCGCTGCCAACGAGAGAGACTTCATAGGATTCAAGACAGACCTTCTGCTCGGCGAAGCAGGAAATGATCCTATCAAGCGCGCAACTCTCATAAATGACGTCGCCGACACAGTCGCGCTCATCCCGGATGCGGTCGTACGTGCAGTATATGTAAAGACATGTTCGGACAAGTTCGGCATCGACGAGCAGATATTGACAGAACGTGTAAGCCGTTCGAGGACGGATATGATCCTTGCGGAGCAGAAGGAAAAGGAAAGGGCACGGCAGAGGGAGGAAGCCAGAGCTTCAGCCCGTCCGCTTCAGACTGCTCAGCAGGAAGCGGGGCAGCCGGTATCTCCGGACTATGGTCCTGATGTGCCTCCACCTCCATACGAAGACTATCTCCCTTCGGAGGGTGATGTGCCTCCGATGGATATGCCGGTCGTACCGGTTGCGGAAGGCGGGATTGTAATCAATGAGCAGTATCTCGCTCCATGCGAGAAGGAACTTCTCGGATTCATATTGGAGCACGGATGCACCGAGCTGGATTTCGACAGGGATTCGAAATTCTACATTGAGGGGGAAAAGGTAAATGTAGCCGAGTTTATTGATGGAATTCTTGCTGATGACGAGGCGGATTTTGCCAATGTTTCATACAGGAAGGTCTATCAGGAATATTTCCGCATGTATGATGAAGGACTTACCCAGCAGCAGATCCAGAAACGTCTTCTCGACAGTATGGATGCGGAGGTTTCCGCAGTTGCAAGAGATCTTCTGATCGAGAAGCATCAGCTTACTGTCAAGAACTATGAACAGTCCATGACATCCGTCTCTACCAAACTTGTCATATATGTTCCCAAGACCTTGCTTACCTATCAGGTGAAGAAGGTGGAACTTTTCCTCAAGGAACTGACCGCGGAACTCGCCCGTACCTCGGATACTGACAGGCAGATCGAGATAATGACCCGTATCAGCGAATACAACAAGGCCCGCACCCGTCTCAACAACGAACTCGGCAGGGTTTAGTCCGGCTGTGTTTCGAAAAAGTCCGACTTTTTCCCCTTTCCTCGCTCCGAGTTCCCCAACGCCCGCCTTGTGCCTTTCTCCGCCATGCTTCAGCCACCTGTTTCAGCCACGGTCTCAATAAAACAGTGCATTGCATTGGGGTCGTGGCGGTCCGTAACTCATTTTATGTCAGAAAAAATTGGAGAGGGGGTGGTTTTTGTATATATTTGCAATTGGTAAATTCAATTCTGACCTATGAAAAATTTATTTATCAGTTTTTGTCTTTCTATTATTTGTCTGTCTTTATCAATCACATCGATAGCGCAAAGTGTAGATTATTCGGTGGTTTCAGTTCCGGAGGAGTCTGGACTGGACTTTATGATGATGACATCTTCCAATGATTACGTCTGCATGCCTCAGGTCAGCAGGACCAGAAATAACATAACCTGGCTTACCAACAAAATCATTGATGTGTCTCCAGACGGTTTGAGCATAGCTTATCTTTCATATAGAAACAATACTTCAAATATTTTCCTGAAGGATATCCAGAGACGCGGTGCTTCCGTTCAGCGTACAAACCGCAAAGCTGTTCTTGATTTTGCATATTCTCCTGACGGTAGATTCATCACATTCTCTGAAACGGTTGGCAAGACCAATGTCGTTTTCCAGACGAATGCGACAGGCGGATTTGTCTGCAGGCAGATAACAACCGGAAGCAGGGATTATTCTCCGATATACTCAAAAGACGGAAAACGGGTTTTCTTTGCGCGTCAGGAGGTGGGCTCTACCAGTATATGGAGCTATGATGTTGAAGGAAATTATCTGTCAAACTATACCTCAGGTATGAATCCATGCACTACCGATGACGTTGATGTCATGCTGTGCGTGAGGAGTAACGCGTATGGAAAGGGCGAGATCTGGAGGGTCAACCTGAATACCGGTGTAGAGGAGTGTATCCTGTCTGATGTGGAAAAATCTTTCTCTACTCCATCTGTTTCTCCTGACGGCGAGTGGATTCTTGTTGTCGGAAGTACTCCGCTTCATGCAGGGGATATGGTATATTGGAATACAGACATCTATGTGTGCCGTATTGATGGAACAAGGCTTTTACAGCTCACTTACCATGCTGCCGATGATCTCAGCCCGGAGTGGAGCAGTGACGGAAAGTACATCTACTTCATCAGTCAGAGAGGCAGTCAGGATGCGGCAGCCAATATATGGAGGATGAATTTCAATGTTTTATAAGTCTTAACTATTAACCCATTAAATAACAACATTATGAAAAAGATCTATTTCTTCTTGGTAGCTGTTGCGCTTTTCGTATCAGGTGCAACTGCTTCAGCACAGTTCATGAATCAGGGCGCTTCAAGCAAGGCATCATCTTCAGCAGACGTTGAGGATCTGTTCAGCACAGTTGAGTTTACATATAGCCCTGTTACAATGAATTCTTCCATTAAATATGATGGTGACTCTGTAAAATCATCAGAAGACCTCAACGCAATTTCTTTGAATTGGGCTAAGGTTACTTCGCTTCCAGTAGATCTTCCGCTTTATCTCCAGTACGGAGCAGGTGTTCAGTATGCATGGATGACTGACTCGGAAAGTGAAGGCGACTATTCGTCTAAGTCAACAACAAGTTTCCTGACTGCAAAGGTTCCTGTTAATGTGATGTATTATTTCCAGATTCCGTCAATGAATATTGCACTGCTCCCTTATGCAGGACTTAATCTTCAGGGACACATCCTTGGACAGCAGAAATATACTGTGAAGTATGATGGAGAGTCTGAGTCGGAAACTATAAGTCTCTTCAGCAAAGATGATATGGATGATGAACCATACAACCGTTTTATTGTAGGTTGGCAGATCGGTGCAAAGGTTGCATTCGACAAATATATCGTAGGTGTCGCTTATGAAGGTCCTGTAACCAACCTCTACAAGTACAGCGAAGACGGAGTGACAGCGAAGATGAACACAACTCAGATCAACCTCTCAGTAGGTATCAAGTTCTAATTTTCGATAGGACTTCAGGATAAAATGAGGATGACTAAGTTAGTCGTCCTCATTTCTTATATAGTTATGGACCGGAGCGGAGATAAGGTAAGTTTGGCTCAGTTTCCACTTTTTTCGCCACGACCCCAACAAAACAGTGCATTTCATTGGGGTCGTGACGGTCCGAAATTCTTATTTTAATTTTTCTTTTTTGTAACTTTGCAGGTTGGTGTATGCGGGGAGCATATGGAAAGAGAATATAAATAACGATATAATGGAAAAGAAATTCAACAGAACGCTTGTGACCTGTGCGTTGCCATACGCAAACGGTCCTGTGCATATCGGCCACCTTGCTGGTGTGTATGTACCTGCAGACATCTATGTAAGGTACCTTAGAATGAGGGGAGAGGATGTCCTCTATGTGTGCGGATCGGATGAGCATGGAGTCCCTATCACAATCAAGGCGCAGAAGGAGGGATGCACTCCTCAGGATATTGTGGACAGGTATCACAAGATAATCAAGAATTCATTTACCGGACTCGGCATCAACTTCGATATCTATTCGAGGACATCTTCGAAGACTCACCACAAGAACGCAGCCGAGTATTTCCGCAAGCTCTATGATGAGGGCAAGTTCATCGAGAAGGTCAGCGAGCAGTACTATGACGAGGAGGCAAAGACTTTTCTTGCAGACCGCTATATTACCGGTACATGTCCTCGTTGCGGCGCTGAAGGTGCATACGGTGACCAGTGCGAGAAGTGCGGCGCAACCCTCAGTCCGGATGAGCTCATCAACCCTAAGTCTGCCCTCAGCGGCGGCGAGCTTGTAAAGAAGGAGACCAAGCATTGGTACCTCCCTCTCGACCAGTATGAGAAGTGGCTTTCGGAATGGATACTTGACGGTCACAAGGAGTGGAGAAGCAATGTATACGGACAGTGCAAGAGCTGGATTGACGGCGGTCTTCAGCCACGTGCAGTGAGCCGCGACCTCAACTGGGGTGTGCCTGTTCCTGTGGAAGGATCCGAAGGCAAGGTTCTTTATGTGTGGTTCGATGCCCCTATCGGATATATCTCGAATACCCAGGAACTCCTTCCTCAGAGCTGGGAGAAGTGGTGGAAGAGCGAGGACACCAAACTTGTCCATTTCATCGGAAAGGACAACATCGTGTTCCACTGTATCGTCTTCCCTTCAATGCTCAAGGCTGACGGAAGCTATATCCTTCCTGAAAACGTTCCTGCAAACGAGTTCCTCAACCTTGAAGGTGACAAGATCTCTACTTCACGCGGATGGGCTGTGTGGCTCCATGAGTATCTCGAGCAATTCCCAGGAAAAGAGGATGTTCTCCGTTATGTGCTTACAGCAAACGCTCCTGAGACAAAGGACAACGACTTCTCTTGGAAGGACTTTCAGGCACGCAACAACAGCGAGCTCGTTGCCATCCTTGGCAACTTTGTGAACCGTGCAGTGGTTCTTACACATAAATATTTTGACGGTAAGGTGCCTGCAGACCTCAAGCCTGAGGCAATCGATGCAGAGACTCTTGCGCAGATTCAGCCTTTGAAGGAGGCAATGGAGAAGTACCTCGACGGCTACAAGTTCCGTGAGGCACTCAAGGAGGCTATGAATATCGCCCGTCTCGGCAACAAGTACCTTACAGATACAGAGCCTTGGAAAGTTGCCAAGACAGATATGGACAGGACAGCTTCTATTCTTAATGTTTCCCTCCAGATCTGCGCTTCACTTGCAATCGCATTCGAGCCGTTCCTTCCTTTCTCGGCAGAGAAGCTCCGCGGCATCCTTAACGTGGGCGTGTCTGCAGGTGCTGACCACAGAGCAGGAGAAGAAGGCGCTGTAAGTGAGAATATCTATGCGGTAGGTGAAGGCGCAGCCCTCCATACAGGCGTTTCATATAATGGTATAGTTCTTTCATGGGATGACCTCGGTCAGTCAGTTCTCCTCCCGGCAGGACATCAGCTGAACCCTGCAACCCTCCTCTTCGCAAAGATCGAAGACGAAGTTGTTGATGCTCAGATCGCACGTCTTGAGACTATTCGTGCAGAGCGCGAGGCAGCAGCAAAAGCTGCCGAGGCTGCAGTTGTCACTCCTCAGAAGGAAGAGTGCACATTCGATGATTTCGGAAAGATGGACATAAGGACAGCAACTGTCCTCGAGGCTGAGCGTGTTCCTAAGACAGACAAGCTTCTCAAGCTTACAATCGATACAGGAATCGACAAGAGAGTCATAGTTTCCGGTATCGCCGAGCAGTATTCTCCTGAGGAGATGGTCGGCAAGCAGATATGTATTCTTGCCAACCTTGCTCCGCGCAAGATCCGTGGCATCGAGTCGAAGGGTATGATCCTCATGGCTCGTCAGAATGACGGAAAGATGCGTTTCATTACGCCTGCGGAGACTCTTTGTAATGGTGCTGAGATCGGTTAAATCGGTTATACATGTCCCTGGGACCCCCGTCTGCCTTTCGGCAGACACCCCCTAGCCGGGGGTGGCATGTCCCGGGGCATGTATAACCGATTTTAACCTTCCACATATAGAGCTCCTCCGGCTACATTTTACGCGAATGATAAGAATATGATAAAGACGACTTACTATCAGGATCTGACGAAGATGAACACCTTCGGAATGAAGGTGAAGGCGCGCTGTTTCATGGAATATGATTCGGTGGCGGATCTTGTGGATATCGAATTCGAGGAACTTGCACGTCCGGTGCTTCATATCGGCGGCGGAAGCAACCTCCTCTTCACCGATGACTTCAAGGGTACTGTCCTTCATTCCAGGATAGACTTCATCGAGATCATTGACGAGAGCCAGGAGGTACTGGTATCGGTCGGAGCCGGAGTTGTGTTTGACGATTTCTGTGCGTGGGCGGCGAATGAAGGTCTCTGGGGAGTGGAGAACCTGTCATATATCCCCGGAGAGGTCGGTGCTTCCGCTGTACAGAATATAGGGGCATACGGAGTTGAGGTAAAGGATGTCATCCGTAAGGTCTATTGCTACGACACTCTCGAGGAAGAGTTTACAAGCTTCGATGTTGATGAGTGTGGTTACGGATACCGTGATTCGATCTTCAAGAATCCGGAGATAAAGGGTCGTTTCATTGTGACTCATGTGGTTTTTGCACTCTCGCGGACCCCTCAACCTAAGCTTGACTACGGCCACTTGAAGGATGCGGTTTCTGCTGTTGATAGTGAACTGACTCCGTCGCTGATACGTAAGGTCATCATCAGAATCAGAAAAGAGAAGCTGCCTGATCCGTCTGTTGTGGGCAGTGCCGGAAGTTTCTTCAAGAATCCTGTAATCAGCCTCGAACACTTCGCCCGCATTGAATCTGCAGCCAAAGCCGAACATGGCCCTGATTACAAGGTACCTCATTATATCATCGAATGCCAATGTGTTCCGGAGACCCCCTCCCACTCCGTGGGCCCCTCCCCCTACCCGGGGGTGGGAAAATGTCCCCTCCACACAAATGGCATATCGACTCCTGAAGAACGATATACAATGATAAAGGTTCCCGCTGCCTGGATGATCGAGCAGTGCGGATGGAAGGGAAAGAGGAGCGGCGGAGCTGCAGTCTGGGAAAAGCAGCCGCTGGTAATAGTCAATTATACAGGAGAGGCTTATCCCGAAGAAATAACAGGTCTGGAAAAGAGAATCATCGCCTCAGTCAAGGCGAAGTTCGACATCGAGCTTCATCCTGAGGTCGAACATGTGTGATTTTTAGTTAAACACATACCGTTCACACCTCTTATTCTCCCAATTACATACAAAAGAGAGCATTTTACGGGTCACTTGATTGTGTATTGCATAACTTTAGGCAAAATACACTAAACTAATCAATGTAATCCATGAAAAAATCAGTGTTCTTGATTGGTATCATCTTCATTTTGTCATGTGTGATACCAAATTTCACATTCGCTCAGAGCGGATATGAGGTCAAAGGATTCGTTTACGATCAATTCGGACCTGTTGTGGGAGCTACTGTTCTCGAGAAGGGAACAAGCAGGGGTGTCTCTACAGGCGTTGACGGAGACTTTATCCTTGATGTCTCAAGCCCGTCGGCAACAGTAGAAATCAGTTGCATCGGTTACAAGACTTTAACATTTGCAGCAAACGCTGTTCCTTCAAAGGTAACTCTCACAGAAGATGCGGAGATGCTCGAGGAGACAGTAGTTGTCGGATATGGCTCTCTCAGCAAAAAGGAGATTTCATCATCTGTTGTAAGTGTTAAGGCAGAAGACTTCAACAAGGCTGCTTCAGGTGACCCTATGCAGCTCCTCGTAGGTAAGGTTGCAGGTCTTAACATCGATATGTCAGCTGACGGTAACAGCACCAGCTTCCAGCTTCGTGGTGCGACTTCAATCAACGGTAGCAACTCTCCTCTCATCGTAATCGACGGTGTGGCAGGCGCTTCGCTCAGCGACGTTTCGACTCAGGATATCGAGTCTATCTCAATCCTCAAGGACGGTGCATCTGCAGCAATCTACGGTACACGTGGTGCGAACGGTGTCGTTCTCGTGACTACACGCAGAGGTTCAGGTGAGGCTGGCAAGCTCAGAGTTACTTATGACTCTTATTATGCAGTACAGCTCCTCCACAAGATGCCGGATGTATACAATCTCGAGGAGTGGCTCGTACTTAACGAAACACGCGGTAAGGCTGACTACGGCGGACGTATCGACAAGGCATACTGGAATGCACTCCGCAACGACAAGCCGACTTATGACCTTAACCAGTACATCTCTCTCGCGGGTTCTACAGCAAAGAGCAACTACAACCTCTCTTTCAACTATACCGACAGGAACCAGCTCTACAAGAACAACAACAGACAGACTTACAACGTAAGGTTCGTAATGAACCAGAAGATGCTGAATGACGTTATCGAGACTACTACTAACGCTCAGCTCCGTGCTTACGTAAGCCATGGTAACGGCGGCAGCCTTACCGGTACTATCTTCATGAACCCTACTCAGCCGGTTTATGACGCTACAACTCCTACAGGATACTACTGGCCTACAAGCTCAACAGGTGCTACAAACCCTGTCGAGAACAACCAGGTTCCTACCAACCAGAGCCACAGTACCACTATCAATATCCAGCAGGATGTGAAGGCTACGCTTGTCAAGAACGATAACCACCTCCTCACTGTAAATGCAAATGCAGCATTCGGATATTATTCTACTTACGGTCATAGCTATACTCCTTCAACAATGCAGACTTGCCAGATGTGGAACAACTACGCTGGTTCTGCAAGCCTTGACAGCAGCAATAGCCTTACAACCAACTTCGAGGCTATGATCAACTACAACCTTGCTCTTGACAAGCACTCTCTCAAGGCTGTCGGAGGTTACTCATACCGCCAGTATGTGGGTGAGAGCATGAATATGACCAATAGAGACTTCCAGTACGACCAGTTCTTGTGGTACAACATCGGTGTAGGTACTTATCTTAAGGATGGTCTTGCAAGCATGGGTTCAGGCAAATCTTCAAATAAGCTTGCCGGTGTGTTCGGTCGTGTAACTTACTCTTGGAACGACCTCCTTACATTCACAGGATCAGCTCGTTATGAGGGTAGCTCTAAGTTCGGTAAGGACAAGAAGTACGGTTTCTTCCCATCTGCATCAGCAGCTTGGACAATCTCTAACATGGGATTCATGGACGGTACAAAGGGCTGGCTCGACGAACTCCGCGTCCGCGCTTCTTACGGTGTGACAGGACGTGAGGCCGGTGGCGACTACGCTTCTCTTTCTACTTACAACTCTAAGGGCAGCAACTATTACATGGACGGACAGTGGGTTCCAGGATATGGTATCTCTCGTAACCCTAACCCGAACCTCGGATGGGAGACAGCTGTCGTTTACAACTACGGTATCGATTTTGAAATCCTCGGTCGCAAGTTGACCGGTAGCATCGAGTACTTCGACCGTCGTTCTGAGGACCTCCTCTATACTTATACAGCACCTCAGCCACCTTACGTATTCGACTCTATCACGCTTAACCTCGGATCTACTCAGAATACAGGTGTCGAGCTCGCATTGAACTACAACACACGTATCGGTAAGGATTGGGGACTCATGATAGGTGGTACTTACTCTTACAGCACCGCTATCCTCAAGAGCATCGGTAATGACGTATACTCAGCTAACTTCGTAGATCTTTACGGAACAGGCGGTCTCGGATCAAGCGACTACTTCTTCCGTCTGTATGAAGGAACTCAGATCGGTAGCCTCCGTGGTTTCAAGTATGCAGGTTATACTGAGGACGGACAGCTTCTCCACTACACCTACACTGAAGATGAGGAAGGCAACAGAATTCTTGCTGTAGATGAGAACGGTGAGCCTATCACAGCTACAAAGACAGGTGTCAAGGACAGCGACAAGCAGGTTATCGGTAATACTCTTCCTGAGCATGCATTCTCTCTCAATATCACCCTCAAGTACAAGAACTGGGATCTCACCATCAACGGTCGTGGTCTTGCAGGACATGATATCTGGAACTCGCAGCTCCAGAGCTACGGTTACCCAGGTGTAGCAGCTGAGAACCTCCTTAAGAGTGCATACGAGAAATATCCTCACCTCACAGCTGACAACAACTACCTCAACTCATTCTTCCTTGAGAAGGGTGACTGGTTCAAGATCGAGAAGGTTTCTCTCGGAAGAAACTTCAAGTTCAAGGCTAACAAGGCTGGTTTCGAAAGCATGTATGTATATCTTGCTGCAACCAACCTCCTTACACTTACCAAGTTCTCTGGTGTTGACCCTTCAACCGTATCGTCAATCGGCCTTACTCCTGGTATCGCAGGTTCGACATCCCTCTATACTACCAAGGTCACTCTTGGACTTTCAGCTAAGTTCTAATCTCAACGTGTAAAAGGAAAACATCAATATGAATACTATAAAGAAATTTTTAGTAACTATCATCTCAGGACTTGCCCTCAGCGGCTGTTTTGACATGACAGAGCACCCTTACACATTGCTTGATGCTTCTAACTATTTTACAGATGAGAACTCTATCAAGCAGGTAATTGCAAACATCTATGCGCAGGAGCAGGGTGACCTCTCAGAGCTCTATTGGTATGCTCAGGAGCTTTCTGCTGACCAGATCACATGGCGTTCTTGGAACGGTGGATCATGGGGCTGGGACTCAGGTGACAAGTTCGTACTTTCTACACACACTTGGATTCCATCTTCAAACTATGTGAACAAGATCTGGAGTGGTGCATGGACAGCTATCGGACTCTGCAACAACTTCATCACTGACCTTTCAAGTCTCAGTCCTGCAACTCTCGGAATCTCTGAGGCACAGAAGCAGGCTTATATCAACGAAGTACGTACATTCCGTGTATATTGCTACTACAATGTATTCGAGGTGTTCGGTTCAGTGATTCCTTTGACTATCTCTACTGACACATCAGTTCTTCCTGTAAGTGCAATGGACGGCATGACCTTCGAGGAAGGTAATGCAAAGATCTGTGACTGGATGATCTCTGAGCTCGATGAGACTCTTCCATCTCTTGCCAAGAACGGATCTGTAAACCGTTGTAATCAGGCTATGAACCGTATGATCAAGATGCGTATCCTCCTCAACTCAGAGACATTTACAGGAGTGCCTCGCTTCGACGAGTGCAAGCAGCTTGCTAAGGATATCATCGACGGAAACTTCGGTACATACGTAATCGCAGAAGACTACAAGTCTATCTACTCTGCAAACAACAACACAGAGTGTAAGGAAATCGTGTTCGCATTCTCGAGCGACGTTGTATACAACAAGAGGTCGACCAACATGCGTAACGGTCCGTTCATGAGCTATGTCTTCACTTCATACTTCAATACTAAGGAAGAGCATGCCGGCTGGAACTGCTGCTGTCTTACTCCTTCGTTTGACAACTCAAGCAACTTCTACGAGCAGTGTGTTTCTGTAGAGACAGGTGTGGCACAGGTTGTCAAGGATATGTATGATAAGGAACAGGCAAAGTGCTTCCTTGATGGTTACGGTGACAAGCTCGGAGCTGTGATGGAGCGTTTCGATCCAAGCGATATCCGCCTTGTGACTCCTTACAATGATGCTGCTGGTAATTGGGGCGGTCATTTCATGAATGGCGTCATATATGCCGACTTCGGAAAGGGTGACCTTCTGTTAGCTGATGCTGACCGTGACGGAATGCCGCTTGTATATGTTGACCAGGTTGGTAACTTCCAGGGTAAGGGTGAACATCCACTTCAGGTTGTAGAGAACCCACGTTGGGGTGAGACTAACTCAGGTATCAGAATGGCTAAGTATCCTTATTATAATATCGATGCCCCTTACAACTTCTGCGATCCTGACGTAGTTGAGTTCCGTCTTGCTGAAGTATATTATACTTACGCAGAGTGTCTCCTTCGCGAGGGCAAACCAGATGAGGCTAAGAACTGGGTTAACGAGGTACGTAAGAGATATTTCTCTGCATCTGACTGGACTGTTGCCAAGGATCGTGCTCCAAGAGGATTCTCTGAGGCCTTTGACGAGGACAGAATGCTCAGCGAGTGGGGACTTGAGTTCCTCGATGAGGGTCACCGTCGTCGTACAGACCTCCGTCGTTTCGACAAGTTCACTCAGGGTCAGTGGTGGTTCTTCGGACGTACAACTGAAACCGGATATGATCTTCCTGCGAAGCGTGACCGCAAATACGAGTGGTTCCCGGTTCCTGAAAGAGCTCTGGCTGCGAATCCAGGTCTTTCCCAGAATCCATACTACGCTCAGTAAAGATAAAAGAATGGTGGAGGAGGTTAAATCCTCCACCATTTTAATATAGACAAGGTTACACCATGAAGGCATTTAGGAGCGAGTCCTCAGTCATATTGCTGTTTGCACTTCTACATGCAGTGGTTACAGTTATGTCAAGGTGGCAGGGCTTGTCAGATCACCTGATGTTGACTACTCTGACCATGCTGATGGCTGTCGTCTTATGCCAGATAAGGAAAACCAATGTCTATGCTATGATAGCAATACTTATCATAGCCAACTTTGCGGGCTTCTATCTCGGACGATATATTGGTCGCTTTCTCCACATTTTTCTTGAAAACACTTATGTCAGAGGCGGTATAACAACATTCCTGACAACAGTCATAACAGGTGTTGTTGTATGCGGCACACAGACATTGTTCAAAAGAAAAGATTTTTTCGATACAAAGAAGGAAATAAGTGTCTATTGGATATTGTTGGCATATATTGTCATCATCATTTTCAGATTGATTATTGTGTATATCAACAATCCGGATATGTATAAGACAAATACGGCGTTGAATGTCATAGTAGATTATGCATTCTGCTATATAGCATTGTCTTATTTTGCTGTCAATTCTGTCATCGAAACCAGAAAAGCACAGGAGGCGAAAGAGAAATCCAATATAGCCCACTACAGTTACAGCCGTCTTCAGCAGCAGGTCAAACCTCATTTCATGTTCAATAATCTGAATATACTTAATGGACTGATTTGTAATCAGCAGGTTAATGAGGCATCTGATTTTGTGTATAAGCTCGCTTACTTGTATAGGTATATGATTGATTATGAAGAGGAAAGGCTTGTGCTTCTGCGAGAAGAAATGGATTTTGTAAACAAGTATGTCGATCTTATGAAAGTCAGGTTCGAGTCGTCTTTCGAGGTTAAGATCGATATTGAAGAAACCAAGATGTCCGGCTTTGTCGTGCCGTGCTCTATACAATTGCTGATTGAAAATGCCATCAAACACAATGGAGGAACATCTCAGACACCATTGATGATACGTGTTTACAATACAGATGACCATATAATCGTATGGAATAACATACTTAAAAAGAGTTCCCCCGAACCTTCAGCAAACCTGGGCTTGAAATATATCAGAGAACTGTATGCAGATATAACTTCCAATTCAATGTCTGTACAGTCAAATGAAGATGAATTTATAGTCAAACTTCCGTTAATAAACTGACAATTATGAATATACTGATAGTAGAAGACGAAAGAGTATCACAGATGTCTCTGATAAGAATGCTGAATGCATCCTTCCCTGATATTGAAATAATCGGTACGCCTCGAACTGTAAGGGAAACTCTTGATTTTCTTCGTTCCGACGAGACTCCGCATCCTGATCTTATATTCATGGATGTAGAACTTCAGGACGGAACCTGCTTCGATATATTCAGACAGATAAACATTACTTCCAATGTTGTGATGGTAACTGCATATCACAAATATGCCATTGAAGCATTCAAGGTGGGATGCATAGATTATCTCCTCAAACCTATAGAACCTGAGTCACTTTGCCGATCGGTCGAGAGATGCAGAAAAAACATGAATGTACTCAGTTCTTCAAATCTGCTTACCACCTTCAACCAATTCATAGCGAACAAGCCGATAAACACGAACGTTAAGATAAAAAAGAGATTCATCATCAAGCTTGGTGATAATTTCGTTCTCATACCTACAGCGGATATAGCATATTTCTACACGGAAGATAACGCAACTTATATCGTTACCAGACAAGGTGCAAGCTATATAATGAACTTCTCACTTGATGTGATCATCACTCAGATCGATACTTCTGAATTCTTCAGGATTTCAAGGAACTGTATCATAGCGCTTTCTGAGATAAAGGGAGTGATGAAGATCAAAGGTGGAAGACTGAAAGTCGTTACGGATTTTGAACCTAAATGTGAAATGACCGTATCAAGGGCAAGAGTGGATGACTTTCTCGATTGGCTCGCTTAATCAATAAAAACAATATTATCATGAAAAGATTTTTCTTTGCCATTTCCATGGCAATGTTGTCTATCGCATGCGGTGGACCAGACCAGAATGATTGCAGTTCATGCAATATCCCGTCTCCTGAAGATGTAGTGATGTATCAGATCAATCCTAGGAATTTTGCTCCGGAGAATTCTTTCAATGCTGTTTCTTCGCATCTTGATTCAATAAAGCGATTGGGTACCAATGTGATCTGGTTCATGCCGATTTACGAAATCGGTACATTGAAGAGTGTCAATTCTCCATATTCAATCAGGGACTATCGTTCAGTAAACCCTGAATTCGGTACTTTGGATGATTTCAAGAACCTTGTCGTTGAGAGTCATAAGAGAGGAATAATAGTGATCATAGACTGGGTTGCGAACCATACATCGTGGGACAGCCAGTGGATATATGATCATCCGGAGTGGTATACCCACAATGAGGCAGGAGAAATCATCTGCCCGGAAGGAACAGGCTGGAACGATGTTGCTGACCTTGATTTCAGCAATCCTGCAATGTGTCAGGAGATGATCGATGCCATGAAATTCTGGGTGGAAGAGGTCGGTGTCGACGGCTTCCGCTGCGATGCTGCTGACTTCGTACCGTATGAATTCTGGGTGGACTGCCTTCAGCAGCTCAGATCTATCGAGGGAAGAGAGCTTCTGATGCTTGCCGAGGGTCAGAGAAAAGACCATTTCGACGCAGGATTCGATATGAATTATGCATGGGAGTGGCTTTCTGCCTTGAGAAGAGTATATAACGGAAATACATTCAGCAGACAGGATGCAGCTCCAGGTCAGGGCAGAAGAAGAATGGGTCCGGTACCGGTAAGCTCATTGTTCGCAGCAGATTCTTCCGAATATGCGGGTCTTCCTGCTGGCAGGGTAAAGTTGCGTTTCACAACCAACCACGACGAATGTGTGAAGATGTCTCCGATCAGGGAGTTCTTCAGTCCTGAAGGATCGATGGCGGCATTCGTGGCTACAACATTTATCCACGGTGGCGTACTCATCTATGGATCCCAGGAGGTAGGATATCCGGGTAAGATCAATTTCTTCAACTATGCTGAAATTGATTGGCAGGCTAATCCTCATATCTATAAGGAGTACTGCGATCTTATGGCTGCTTATAACTCAGAGCCAGCTCTCAGGAAAGGTTCTCTCGTTCCTTATCCGGACAACAATGTTCTTGTTTTCGAGAGAGTTTATGAAGGAGATAAGGTTCTTGTCGTGATCAATATGAGAGATACTCAGCAGCATATCGAGCTTCCTGAGGCATGGAAGGGACGCGCTTGCACAAATGTGGTGTCAGGAGAGGCCATGACATTGCCGGTAGGCGCAGATCTTCTCAGACCGTTCGAATACTATGTAGTTAAATAACTTTTATACTATGAAAAAGTTAATAAGCTTCATAGCTCTTGCTTTATTCTGTATGTCAATCCATGCGACTGACATCCAGCGTGTCGATCCTCCGTTCTGGTATACCGGAATGAAGAATACCGAGCTTCAGGTGATGTTCTATGGAAAGAATATCGCTGAATCTTCTTTCTCTCTGGAGAAATATGACGGTGTGACAGTCAAGGAAGTATGCAAGGTTGAGAATCCCAACTATCTTTTCGTTTACCTTGATGTCAGTGCAAAGGCTCAGCCGGGAACACTGAATTTCCAGTTCAAGGAAGGCAGGAAGGTGACTTCCCATAAATTCGAGCTTCGTCCGAGAAATGAAAAGCCGGGTGCGATGGGATTCACCCCGAAAGATGTGCTATATCTTATCATGCCTGACCGTTTCGCCAATGGTAATCCTGACAATGACAATCTCGACGGATATATCGCAAACCGTCAGGGAGGCGGACGTCATGGCGGTGACCTCCAGGGTATCATGGAGCATCTTGATTATATCGACGATCTTGGTGTTACAGCTGTATGGCTCAATCCGATCCAGTTCAACAAAGGAAACAATTCGCATGGATATGCAATCTCTGATTTCTATCTCGTAGAGCCACGTCTCGGTACCAATGAAGAGTATTGCAATATGATTGAAGCAGCTCACGGAAAAGGCATCAAGGTCGTGATGGATATGATCTTCAACCACAGCGGCAGTTCACACTGGTGGATTACGGATGTCCCTACATCCGACTGGTTCAACCAGAATGACCATGCTGTGAAGACCGGTCAGAGGATGCTCGAGATGGAGGCTGCACGCGGAAGGCAGCAACAGCAGCAGAGGCCTTCGGGCGGCTACCGCAGACAGCAGATGCAGATGCCGGCAAGCATTGCCGAGTTCGATGCTCTCCCTCAGGAGCAGAAAGATGCTCTCATAAGGATGAACACCATCGATCAGGAGGCTTTGGTTACAACTACTCATTACAAATGGGCTCTTCTTGATCCGCATGCTCCTCAGACAGAAAAGGATATCCTTGTGGAAGGATGGTTCTCAGGCGGAATGCCGGACCTCAACCAGAAGAACAGGCATCTCGGAACATATCTTATCCAGAACAGTATCTGGTGGATCGAGTACTCGCGTATCGACGGTATCCGTATGGATACATATCCATATGCCGACTTTGATTTCATGGCAAGATGGTGCGAGGAGATCACCGCTGAGTATCCTGACTTCAATATCGTAGGAGAAGGCTGGTATCCACGCAATTCTGCAGCAGGCTGGTGGCAGGGCGCTTCGGATGTGAATGCAGCTGATTCTAAGCTCAAGACTGTCATGGACTTCGATCTGACATTTACAACTCAGAATGAAATCCTTAAGGAGAGCAATACGAGCGAAGGATCCGAGGCTGGACTTTTCAAGATCTATGAGTGCGTGACCCAGGACTTCCTGATTCCTGATCCGAACTATGTGCTTACCTTCCTCGACAACCACGATATCGCAAGATTCATGAAGCCGGGAGACCCTATCTGGAAGTTCAAGCAGGGACTTGCATTCCTTCTTACTTCGAGAGGTATTCCTCAGATCTACTATGGAACTGAGATCATGATGGGTCTGGAAGAAGGCAATCAGATGCGTGCTGACTTCCCTGGCGGATGGGCCGAGGATGAAAAGTCTGCTTTTACAGCGGAAGGCAGGTCTCCGGAGCAGAACGAAAGCTGGAATTTCGCCAGCACTCTTCTCAACTGGAGAAGGACTTCGAAGCCAGTGACTGAAGGCAAGCTCGTCCACTATACTCCTGACAACAGGACAAAGTGCTATGTCTATGCACGTACCTATGGTGACGAGACTGTGCTTGTGATACTCAACGGTAGCGACACAATGAGGCTTGTCGATATGCACAGGTTCTCGGAAGTCATCAAGGACAACACAAAGGGTAAGGATGTCGTTACAGGAGAGACAATTGATCTTACTTCTCTTGTAAAGATCGAACCAAGAGGTGTTTATGTACTTGAATTAAGCAAATAACAATACTATGAAAAACATAAGATTTTTTCTGATGGCAGCTCTCCTTCTGGTCTTCGCAGGCCAGAAGGCTGAAGCTGTTGAAATCCAGCATCTTGATCCTCCATGCTGGTGGGTGGGAATGAAGAATACAGAACTTCAGATCATGGTTCACGGACCGGAGATCTCAAAATCTTCTGTAAGCATCAAATACCCGGGCGTTACCATCAAGGAAGTAGTAAAGACCGAGAATCCAAACTACCTCTTCATCTACCTTGATATTGCACCGGACACAAAGCCTGGAAAGATGGATATCGTCTTCAAGAACGGCAAGGATAAGATTGTCCACGAATATGAGCTTCTTCCGAGAAGTACCAAAGAGGGAGCGAAAGGCTTTACCTCTGCGGATGTACTCTATCTTATAACTCCGGACAGATTTGCAAACGGTGACCCTTCGAACGACACTATCGGCGGCGCAAGGATGAACCGCGAAAGATCCGGCGCAAGACATGGTGGCGACATCAAGGGTGTTACCGACAATCTTGCATATATCAAGGATCTCGGCGTTACAGCAATCTGGCTTAACCCGGTACAGGAGAATAATGCCAACACATATCACGGCTATGCGATTACCGACTTCTATGATGTCGATCCTCGTTTCGGAACCATGGAGGAATATATCGAGATGATCGATAAGGCCCATGAGAACGGCCTGAAGGTGGTCATGGATATGATCTTCAACCACTGTGGTAGCTCTCACTGGTGGATGCAGGACCTGCCTACTGGAGACTGGCTCAACTTTGACAACACATTCGTGCCTACAAGTCACCAGAAATGGACGCAGGTGGATCCGCATGCCGCTCCTTCCGAGAAGAAGCTCTTCACAGACGGATGGTTCAACAGAGGCATGCCTGACCTCAACCAGAGAAATCCTCTGGTAAGCGACTACCTTATTCAGACTTCGACCTGGTGGATCGAGTATGCAAGAATCGACGGTATCCGTCAGGATACACACCCTTACATGGATGCCGAGTTCGCATCTAAGTGGTGCAAGGCTACAATGGAAGAATACCCTCAGTTCAATATCACAGGTGAGACATGGTATCCTGTCGGAAGCGGTTTCCCTGCATGGTGGCAGAAGGATTCGAAGTTCAGTCCGTTCAACAGCAACCTTACTTCGGTAATGGACTTCAATCTTGCATTCATCGTTCCTACCGCATTCGTGGATACAAATATTCCTGATGACGGAAAGGCTCAGGGACTTTTCAATATCTATGTTTCGATGGCTAACGACTTCCTGTATCCGGATCCTAACAGTGTGCTGATCTTCCTTGATAACCATGATCTCGGACGATTCTCGACGGTAGAGGATAAGGATCTTAACAAGTACAAGCAGGGTGTCGCATTCATCCTGACCACACGAGGTATCCCGCAGATCTACTATGGTACCGAGCTTCTCTTTACCGGTACAAAGCAGCAGGGAGACGGTGTCATCCGTAAGGATATGCCTGGCGGATGGGAAGGAGATGAGAGATCTGTCTTCACTGCTGAAGGCAGGACACCTGAAGAGAATGAGGCATGGAACTACATGAGCCGCATACTCAACTGGAGAAAGGGATCCAAGGCTGTGACCGGAGGTTCGATGATCCAGTATGCTCCTCTGCATGACCACGGCGACTGCTATGTCTATGCAAGAATAAAGGATGATCAGACAGTTCTTGTCGTTCTTAACGGTTCTGACAAGGATGCAACCATCAATATGTCAAGATACAGCGACGTCATGAAGGACTTCACAAAGGGAACTGATGTTATTACTGGTACTACCCTTGACCTGACTCAGACTCTTGATGTTCCTGCAAGAGGAACTTATATATTCGATCTCATGAAATAAAATACTGACCTCATGAAAAGAACCGCATTAACACTGATCATAACCGCCCTTGCATTCAGCGGTTGCGAGGAAACACCTCAGGCGCCGAAGCCATCGACTGTCCCCGCTCCCGAGTATGCACAGTTCTCAGAAGGACTGATCGACAATATCACACCTGAAGGATGGCTCAAGGAAATCCTTGTACGTCAGCAGGAAGGTCTTACCGGTCATCCGGAGGCGATGGCTTACCCATACAATACCTGCCTTTGGGCCGGTGAACTTGAGAGGGATTCTGAATCCCGAGGAGCGGATTGGTGGAGATTCGAGCAGACAGCATATTATCTCGACGGTCTGACAAGACTCGGATATCTTCTCGATGATGAGAATTTCCTCAGAATATGGCAGGAGAACATAGATTATGTACTTGCAAATCCTCTTCCTCCTAAGAAGGGTATAGACATCGAGACCCAGAAGAAGATGGAAGAGCAGCGCAGAGGACCTCGCAGGGATTTCAATGCACAAGTATCCGCAGACCCTCGTCTCCGTCAGAGATGGGCAGCCCAGCAGGCACGTCGTGAAAAGCAGATGAGAATCAATGCAATGGATCGTCCGGAAGGACGTCTTGGTCCTGAGACCAGCTCTATGGCGTGGCCGTTTGCAGTATTCTTCAGGGCAGTCCAGGCCTATTATGAGGTGACAGGCGATCCACGTATCCCTGAAGCTCTCGAGAAGAATTTCCTTTCATACTCGGTTGAAGAACTGGGAATGAACCGCTTCGTAGTAAATGTGGAAGGTATACTCTGGACATATTCGATTACAAAGAATCCAGCCCTTCTGGATCTTGCCATCAAGGCATGGGATGAGGATGCTTCGGAACTCACACAGGAGACTTGTCTTGACGACTCCGAGTTCCATATGCACGGAGTGACAATGAACGAGCTGATGAAGATACCGATGATACTTTATGCCCACACAGGCAGACCGGAATATCTTCAGGCCGCTCTGAAGGCTGATTATAAGATGGAGACTCCGAACATGCTCATTGACGGAATCAACTCCAGCACAGAGGCTCTTGCAGGCAATGATCCTCTCGCAAGCCACGAGACCTGCGACATTTCCGATTACACATGGACAATGGGATATTATCTTATGACCACTGGAGATGCTCAGTGGGCTGACAGGATAGAGAAGGGAATATTCAACGGAGGACTCGGATCCATAACAAAGGATTTCCGCTCCATGCAGTATTTCTCATGTCCTAACCAGTTCATCGCGACAGGTAATTCGAACCATAACGGTTTCAAATACGGTCTGACATGGATGGCTTACCGTCCTATCCATGAAACCGAGTGCTGTATCGGAAACCTCCACAGATACATGCCTAACTATGTGGCGAGAATGTGGCTCAAGGATAAGAAAGGTCATCCGGTAGCGGCACTCTATGGCCCATCATCTGTGGTTTATGACCTTGGAGAAGGTGTTACTGTAAAGATTGAAGAAAAGACAGAATATCCGTTCGAGGAGCAGATAAAGTTCAAGTTT
The DNA here is from genome assembly GCA_017506825.1 of Bacteroidales bacterium. Lineage (GTDB taxonomy): Bacteria > Bacteroidota > Bacteroidia > Bacteroidales > UBA932 > Cryptobacteroides. The sequence goes on along the minus strand of JAFVMQ010000064.1, from coordinate 10,415 downwards.
ACCTTCTACAAGGATGGAAAGAAGTCCAAAGATGCCCATGAAATGGACTTCACATACAGGATACCTGGCTGGTGCAAGGCTGCTGAAACAGGTTTCCGTACCGAGACAAGGAAATGGAAGAGCGGTGATGTGTTTACAGTAAGTCTTCCGATGGAAATAGAGGTCGTGGATAATCCGGTTGAAGGAAAATGCATCCAGAGGGGTCCGGTGGTATATTCATATGCCATTCCGACAAACTGGGTGGAAGATACAAGGATCTATGATAACCTTGCAGGTAAGGTCTCTGCAAATCCTGATTTCAAGAGTTGGGAACTTACTCCTGCAGGAAAATGGAATTATGCTCTTGTAGAAGATATGCTTGACGGTCTCAAGGTAGAAAAGACAGGCAGCAAGGGATTCCCGTTCGATCTGGATTCTGCTCCTTTGAAGATAAAGGTTCCTGTGAAGGGTGTCAAGGACTGGACACTCAAGGAAGATAGATTTACTCCAGCGCTTCCGGAGACGGTTGTGACTGAAAGTGACGAGATAGAGTATATCGAACTTGTTCCTTACGGATGCACTACCCTAAGATTGACTACATTCCCTGTAACCAACAACTAAAATACGATGAGAATTACTTTCAGATGTTTATATCTGGTACTCACCATGATCTTCATGGTGAGTAACACTCATTCTTCCTACGCCAAAAGGGCAAAGAAGGAGCCTCAGGCAAAATATGTCTTCTACCTTATTGGCGACGGTATGGGTATAAATGAAGTTGCCGGAGCTGAACTCTACAACCAAGCTACAGGAAAAGGACCGGATCAGGTCAATTTCAGACATTTCCCTGTAGTTACATTTGTGAATACTTTTTCTGCTTCGTCTCTTGTGACGGATTCAGCAGCAGGAGGTACGGCTCTTTCCACTGGCACAAGGACATACAACGGTGCCTTGGGGGTGGACTCTGACCGTAATTACATCAGCAATATCGCCGAGTGGGCCAAAGCATCCGGCGCAGGAGTGGGTGTGGCTACAAGCGTAGGAATCAATCATGCGACTCCGGCTTCTTTCTATGCCCATGTGAATGACAGGAACAGCTACGATGCAATCTCCCGCCAGCTTATCAGCTCAAATATTGATTTTGCGGCAGGTGCAGGCTTCCTTACAGAGAGAAAGACAGGCCTCGACGCCGTATTCTATGAACAGGAGGCAAGAGGAGAAGGTATCAAGGTCTTCCATGGTGTTGAGGACTTCAAGAATGTTTCTACAAGCTATGACCGTGTCATCTGCCTCGGAGGGGAGAATATCGGAGAACTCCCTTATGCTGTCGACCGCAAGGAAGGAGATACTGCATTGTCTGATTTTGTCAGCACCGGTATAGATTATCTCTACGGTAGGTACGAAGATGAAGGTTTCTTCTTCATGATAGAAGGTGGTAAGATCGACTATGCGGGACATAATGACGACGCAGTCTCATGCTTCCAGGAAGTGAATGACTTGGCTGCTGCTATCGATGTTGTGCTTGCATTCTATCAGGAGCATCCGGATGAGACCCTGATTGTCGTGACTGCAGATCATGAGACAGGAGGACTTATGCTCGGAGCAGGAGAATATATAATGAACCCGGAGAGGCTTGCCGGTCAGAATATGTCAGAAAATGAACTGACATCGAAATTCCGCCAGGCATATATGCCGCCTCCACCTCCGCAGCGTCGTGGACAGAGAGGAGGACAAGGCATGTATCCGCCTCAGCAGCAGCCTCAGTGGACTCCTCCGACATGGGATGAGGTCAAGGCCTTCCTTAAGGATAACCTCGGTCTATGGGATATCGTTCCGGTAGATAAGAAAACTGAAGAGCGCTTCCATGAAATGTATAAGTCTACATTTACTGCAAAAGAAGGTGAGAATGACGTAAGAAGTCTTTATTCGGTCAATACACGTCTGATTTCGGAAGCTGTGCTCTATCTCAATGCCGCTGCCGGCTATCAGTGGTCATTCGGATCCCATAGCGGTTCTCCTGTAGGATTGTATGTGAACGGAGTCCGTGCATCTGAATTCAACTCATGCGACGAGAATATAGATATACCGCTTATTATAGCGCGTATAGCAGGATATGACACTAAACTAAACAACTAAGGATATAATGAAATTCAATAGAATCATAGCAGCCTTGTTTACAGGACTGCTGGCTTTTGCGGGCACAGCCTACGCAGAAAATGATCCTGTTGCCAATCCGAAGGCACAGGTGGTTGCAGGAAATGCAAGATTTACAATGCTTACCGACAGGCTCATAAGAATGGAGTGGTCGGATAATGGCAAGTTTGAGGATAATGCGACTCTTGCCATTATAAACAGAAATCTTCCTGTTCCATCATATACGGTAAGCCGTTCTGGAGATGCCGTGCAGATAAAGACCGGAGCTGTGACTCTCAATTATGCTGGAAACGGAAAATTCGACAAGGACAACCTCTCGGTTTCTTTCAAGCTCAACGGCAAGACTATGACCTGGTATCCTGGAAAAGAGGATACCGGCAACCTGATGGGAACGGCTCGTACTCTTGACGGATGCATGGGTCCGGACAAGATCAACAACAATGACCCGATGGAGCTCGGAATCATTTCGCGCGACGGATGGGCAATCGTTGACGAAAGTCAGCGTCACCTTTTTGTAAAAGATGATTCGGATTGGGGAGAATGGGTACAGGCGCGCCCTGAAGGCGATGTTCAGGACCTTTATATCTTTGCATACGGACACGATTATACAGATGCCCTTGCAGACTTTACCAAGGTGGCCGGCAAGATTCCTCTTCCTCCTAAATATGTCTTCGGATACTGGTGGAGCCGTTATAAGGCATACACTGCTGATGAGCTCATCGCTCTCGGTAAGGAATTCCGCAACAGGAATATTCCTATGGATGTGATGATCATCGACATGGACTGGCATCAGACATGGCAGAACCTTGCACGCAGACAGCGTAGAGACCAGTTCAGTCAGAGTATCGGATGGACAGGATATTCATGGAACAGAGACTTCTTCCCAGACACAAAGGGCTTCCTTAACGAACTCCACGATATGGGATTCAAGACAGCCCTCAATCTTCATCCTGCATCAGGAATTGCTGTCAGAGAAGATGCTTATGAGGATTTCGTGGCAGATTATCTCTCAAGGACTGACGATTACGACGGTCCTGAAGGATATGTCTACAAAGGCGGCGAGAAAATCACAGAGACAATGACTGCAGTCAAGGGATATCGTGCCGATGTTCCTTTCAGAATGTCTCAGCAGGAATGGGCTGATGCCTACTTCAATTCAGTCATCCATCCTCTTGAAGCTGAAGGCATCGACTTCTGGTGGCTTGACTGGCAGCAGTGGAAGCTCAGCAAGTATGTCGAAAATCTGAGCAATACATTCTGGCTGAACTATACTTTCTTCAATGACAAGGTAAGACGCAACCGCGACAAGGCGGCTGAAGACAGCGAGAGACCTATGACTTACCACCGTTGGGGAGGCCTCGGAAGCCACCGTTATCAGCTTGGATTCTCAGGTGACACCCACATTCTCTGGGAAGTTCTCGGATATCTTCCATATTTCACAGCGACCGCTTCAAATGTCGGTTACGGATACTGGGGACATGACCTTGGCGGACATATGCAGAGAGGACAGATCCCTACCGATCCGGAACTCTACACAAGGTGGCTTCAGTACGGAGTGTTCTCTCCTCTCTTCAAGACCCACTGTACAAGTTCGGAAATCATCGAGAGACGCATTTGGACATTCGACGACCATTATCAGCACATGAAGGATGCTTTTGAGCTCCGCTATGCCCTCACACCATATATCTATGATGCTGCAAGACAGACATATGATACAGGAGTGTCGCTCTGCCGTCCGATGTACTATTCTCATCCTGAAGCTAAGGAAGCATATGAGTACAAGGAACAGTACATGTTCGGAGATAACATTCTCGTAGCTACAGTATGCCAGCCTGTGGATTCTCTTACAGGTGTTGCCAAAAGAGATGTATGGTTCCCTGCAGGCAATGACTGGTACGATATGCCCCACCTCAAGATGGTGAAGGGTGGCAGCAAGAAGACCCTTGACTATACGATAGCTCAGAACTGCTGGTTTGTGAAGGCTGGTGCCATCATCCCTCTCGCACACAAAGGTATCCAGAGTCTCCAGGACAAGACAAATGCTCTCCGCATCTATGTGGCTCCAGGTAGCGGAAAGTCGTCTTACAGACACTATGAGGATGACGGAGTCAGCCAGGCTTATGAGACTGACTACGCTGTTACTGATATCACAAAGACTTCTACAGGCTCGTCATGTACAGTGACAGTAGGCGCACGCAAGGGAGAATACAAGGGTATGGATCCTCAGAGAGATCTTACCATAGTACTCGGAGGCCTTGACAAGAAGCCGGCTTCTGCAAAGATGGGAGCTGAAAATCTCGAAGTTACATATGATCCGGAGACTAAGGAGGCAAGCGTGAAACTTCCTGTTCTTCAGGCGGATTCTGCTGTTTCAGTTGTAATCAGATACTAAGGAAACCTATGAAAAGATTATTATACATTTCATTATTCTTCATCGCAGCTGCTTGTGCAGGGCCGAAGTTCGACCCTGCAGCAGTTGCAGATGCGACTCAGAGCCAGGTGGCTCATGTGGAACCTCTGTCATGGTGGACAGGTATGAAGACCCCTCTCCAGCTTCTGGTAAACGGTGAGAACATATCAGAATATGAACTCACTATCGAAGGAGGCAAAGGAGTCAGAGTGACAGGAATCCATGAGGCTGACAGCCCGAACTATGTGTTTGCCGATGTAGAGATCAGTCCGAATGCTGCTCCGGGAACATACTATCTTGTATTTACCAAAGACGGCCAGTCTTTCAAGTATGCTTATGAGATAGGGGAGCGCGCAGAGGGCTCTGCAGAAAGAGAGAGCTTCACAACTGCTGATATGATCTATCTTATCATGCCTGACCGCTTTGCAAACGGCGACCCGTCAAATGATTCGACCGACGATACAGCCGAGGATGCAGACAGAAGCAGGCTTGGAGGAAGACATGGTGGAGATATCCAGGGTGTAATCGACCACCTTGACTACATTGCAGAGCTCGGAGCTACTGCAATCTGGGCTACGCCTTTCCTTCTTGATGACGCGAGAAGAGGATCATATCACGGATATGCCGCTTCGGATTATTACAAGATCGACCCACGTTTCGGAACGAATGAGCTTTACAGAGAGTATGTCGGAAAGGCTCATGAGAAAGGAATCAAGATAATAATGGACATCGTCACCAACCATTGCGGAAACGAGCATTGGTGGATGAAGGACCTGCCTTTCACAGACTGGGTGCACCAGTTCCCTTCATATACCGGAACAAACGGAAAGTTCTCTACCCATATGGATCCTAATGCATCCAAGACGGATCTCAATGTACATGAGAGCGGATGGTTCTCCCGTGGTATGCCGGACATGAATCTCAACAATCCTTACATGCTGAAATATTTCCAGCAGTGGGGTATATGGTGGATTGAATACTCCGGTCTCGACGGTTTCCGTGTGGATACATATCCATACAATGAGAAGCAGCCTATGGCTGACTGGTGTGCGGCTATCGTAAACGAGTATCCGTACTTCAACATTGTTGGAGAGTGCTGGACAGGCAACATTCCTCAGCTCGCATACTGGCAGGGTGGAAATGCAAACAACGATGGTTTTGATTCGCACCTTCCTTCGATAATGGACTTCCCGCTCCATGATGCGATCCGTTCAGGTCTTTCCCCACAGGCAGGAAACAACCGCGGCGGCAGAGGCGGCAGCATTTCAAGAGTTTATGACATCCTTGCCAACGACTTTATCTATCATGACCTGTCGAAGATGATGATCTTCCCTGGAAACCATGATACAGACCGTATCGGAGATGTTGTCGGAAAGTCAGCTGCAAAGCAGAAGATCGCGATGGCGATGATGGTCACAATGCGTGGAATTCCGCAGATATTCGCTGGTGACGAGATGATGTTCGTGTCGAAGGACCCACGCTCAGGACATCCTGGTCTCAGAGTGGACTTCCCTGGCGGATGGCCTGGAGACGAGCTTGACTGGTTTACGGAAGAAGGCAGAAAAGAGATGACTGTCAATACTGCCGGAGAAGAGGTCGAGAAAGGCCAGGCTGCAGATCTCTTTGACTATACCAGCCGTCTTTTCCAGTGGAGGAAGAACAAGGAAGTCATCCACAGCGGAAAGACCCTCCATTTCATCTCTCGAGGAAACAATTACGGATATTTCCGTTATAATGATACAGATGCTGTATTCGTATTCGTGAATGCTTCTGCCGAACCTGTGAATGTTCCTTGGTCGCATTATTCTGAAATCAGCGAAGGACTCAAGGACGGCAGGGATGTCATTACAGGAGATGCAGTCACTGTAAGTGATGAAACTCTTGTAGCACCTGAAACAGCACTCGTTGTAGAATTCAAGAGATAAACCTATGTTAAAGAAATCAGCCATATTATCAGTTCTGCTCGGCCTGACTCTGTCGGCAGCGGCGCAGACCGTTCTTTATCCTGCTGTCCCTGATATGAGGACAAGCGACGTGTACTCGATTGCGGTAAACGGTGAAGAAGCATGGGTCGAGGCTGTCGGACCGGGAGGAATGGAGGATCTCCATACATTGAACTTCTCGGCTGAAGGCCGTCAGACCATTGTGATTTCTGTGAATGAAGATATAGAAAGCTACTCTATCCAGCCAAAGAGCTATGGCATTAAAGGAGAAGCTGAAGGCAAGACTCTTACTGTCAGCATCGACAATCCGCTCAAGCTCTACATCAGGATAAACAACCTTCCATATCTTGCAGTTTTTGCGAATCCTCTTGAAAAGAAGGCCCCTTCAAAGAAGGATAAGGATGTGGATTACTATGGTCCCGGTAACCATGATGTAGGAGAAATCCAGGTGCGTGACGGACAGACAATCTATATAGCCGGAGGAGCTAATGTCAACGGCCGTCTTACCGGTACTGCAAAGAATGTGACCATCTGCGGACGCGGATCATTTACAGGCAACGCGAGACTTAACGACTGTGAAAATCTTGTTGTGGACGGTATCTACATGAGAAACACACGCGGATGGGCAAATACCATCACCAACAGTTTCAATACCGTCTACAACAATGTAAAGATATTCAGCCATACAGGAGTGTGGGGACTTGACGGTATCAACCCTGTATCATGCAAGGGCTTTGATATCAACGATTGCTTCATCCGTACAAGAGATGACTGTATCGCGATCAAGTCCAATGGTGATCCGCAGAAGTTCGATCTGAGCTCGCGCGACATAACCATCCGTAACAGCACCATGGTGGGATGGGACCATGCGGACGGCGTGACTCTCGGTTTCGAACTTAATGGAGGCGTTGTTGAGAACATCAAGGTTACAAACTGTGATATACTTTCTGCAAGAGGTTCGGGAAGAACCGGCGGTCATGCAGCTTTCAGCATCGTATGCGATGGAGAATCTGAAGTGAAGAATATTTATTTCGAAGACATCCGTGTCGAAGCTGCTATCGAATATAAGAATCTTGAAATAATTCTGACAGAGGCAGAAAGATATGGAAACGGTAAGATGGGATCGATCTCTGGTGTCTATCTGAAGAATATATCATGGGAAAACGCGTTCAAGCCATTTACAATCGTGGGTCATCCTACAAAGTATGTCGAGAATGTCGTCTTTACCAATTGTTATGTTGGCGGCAAGCTTCTTACAGGTCTTGAAGATGCCGATTTTCAGATGGAGTTCACAAGAGATATCGTTTTTGTCCCTGGAGGAAAAGTAAAATACGAGAGATATCCTGAACAGGACGGAGAGATCAAGACAAGAGTGTCCGGTCAGAGAAGGAGATAGATATTTTATAATAATCAACAATAATGAAAAGGAATTTGTTCATGTCCATTATTTCAGCAGCGTTAGTGTCGCTGATGCTTCTCGCATGTGAGAAGCCGGCTGTACAGCAGGAACCCGATGATAAACCGGGTAATGAAACAGAGCAACCGGTAGGGCCGGAAGAACCGCAAGAACCTGAAGAGGAAAAGGATCCGGTAGAGGAGCTGGATCTCAATGGCTATGCAGTCTTTTTTCAGGACCGCACTTCATGGGGTGCCACCCATATTTACGGATGGAGCAGCGACGGCAGTGTCACATCAGGATGGCCTGGAAATGCTGTTACAGGTACGGTAGATATAAATGAGGTCACCTATAAATATGTTGATATGGGCTCAAGTCTCAACGGAAAGACGATGAAGCTCATTTTCAACTGCAACTCGTCTCAGAATACATCTGACGGTTATGAGGTGACGATGGACAGACATTATTACTTCAAGATCACAGATGATTCCGCAGAAGAGGTTGACCCGTATCTTTCGGAAGAAGCAGGTGAAGAATTCTCACTCAGCGTAGCTTCTGCGCAGTTTGAGAGCCTGCCTACAGGTGGAAAATCAATGACCTTGGCTGCAAAGAACCACGATTGGACAGTAGATCTCGGAGGATGTGATTGGGTCGCTATCCTTGACGAGAGTGGAAATAAGGTCGTTTCAGGCAATAAGAGCGCTAAGGCTCAATATCTTACGTTGATAGCAGCACCTAACGGAACCCAGCAGAAAAGGGAGGCTAGAATAATGGTTTCTGCAGCTGACGGTTCGTCAAAAGTAGAAGTTGCTGTATCGCAGTCGGCTGCAAAGGCCCCTCTTCTCAGTCAGTGGGTGTTCCGCGACAATAAGAACACATATTCCATGTCATGGCCGCATATGCAGGTTATAGGAGCTACCGACGGTTCGGCAGGACTCATTACCGTAGTAAGAGGCGAAGCTAATGCTGACGTACCTTTTACATGCAAGGTAGTAGGAAACAATCCTAATGTTTCCACTATGGTTGAGGGTGATTACTGGCTCTACACCTTTGATGCTGATCTTGCAGCAGGATCTGTCGTTGCATTCAATGCTACGATGGCCGGTGACAAGAAGGCTCCAAAATACTTTATAGTGGAGTATCTTGACGGAGGCGAGTGGAAATGCACGGAAGAAGATCTCCTTACAGCAAGTGAGGATGCATCGGTAAAATATACATACAAGCTCTCAGGGGAAGTTTCTACAGGATCTCCCGACACATACCAGTATACTACAGTCATGCAGACATGCAGATTTGAAAATGCTGTTGACGGACAGCTGAAGATCCGCTGTAGGGCTGTCGGTGACATGACATGCGACGGAAGCAGACAGGACATCAATGCAAAGTCGAATTCCGCATGCAGTCTTCCTGATTTTGGCTTTACAGCTTCGGATGTCCAGCTCTATGCTGATGTGACTCCGGTCGAGACCAAGAAGGTTCTCATCCTTGGAAACTCGTTCCACTATTACTTCAACCCTATGTTCATGCTTAGAGAGATCGCTTGGGCAGAAGGAGTGGACCTCAAGGTTGCAGCACATGTAAAAGGATCGCAGTCTTTCGAGAAGCATCTCCAGTTGTCCAATTCTCTGGAAGCTATAAAGCAGGGTGGTTACGATTATGCTATCATCCAGGACCAGAGCAAGAATCCGGCAAGACTTGCTGACGACCCTGCAGGATATGCTAAAGTTCGTGAGAACTGCGTCAAGCTTGCAGAGATGATACGCCAATATTCACCGGACTGTGATGTCATACTTGACCTTACATGGGCTTATCCGAATTCGGATAATACATATGGTGGTTACGGAAGCTATGAGAACTTTGACAAGCTTCTCTATGACGGAGTGATGGAGATGGCGCTGGCCGCAGATTGCAGGATAGCCCCTGTGGGAATGGCGTTCGCTCAGTCCCGTAAGGAACATTCCGGCTGGAGTCTCTATTTCTCAGGAGACGGTCTTCATCCTACCCGTACAAGTGCCTACCTCGAGGCTTGTGTAGAATATGTCACAATGTTCGGTAAGGAATTCAACGGTCCGGCAGTGAACTGCAATGTAGCATCTGACAGAGCTACATATATGAGGAATCTTGCTGAGAGCATTGTCTTCAACAATCCTGATGTAGTCAATCCGAAGTAAGAGTTTGATCCACATATATAATGCAATTCTTTTTTGGTTAGTAGAATTTGCATTAAATCCCGGCCTGGTTGTGAAATCAGACCGGGATTGTTTATTGCCCCTATTCACTTGATGTAACATCCATCCTCAAAGGCACGAATTCTTATGGATTTCGTGCCTTTGATGGGTTAAATGCGGTTCAACGGCACGTTTCCCCTATGTTTTCGTTCCTTTGGATATTAGTGTTATTCTATGTAACTTCGCGGATAATAACGCTGGCACCGTTTTGTAACAAGGCTCTGCAGGTCATTCTGACCGGGGTATCTGAAAACCCCACACGTGGCATGGCGTTCCAATAATCACTTAGTTAATTTTATGACCAT
>JAFVMQ010000063.1 GCA_017506825.1 Bacteroidales bacterium | reverse complement strand
GAGCCGGACAAAGGACAGCCTTGGCAAGCGTCAAGGTCTGCTATTCCGATACGCACCTGCGGATTGGTCTGACCGCATTTCGGATAACGGGTCTCGCTGAGAGATCCACCGATACCGAGATCAGTGACGCGAGGACTCTGTGACTGGGATGCAGCCGCGTCCGGATCAGCAAAAGCAGAATATATCGGGAACATCGGGACCTCACTGTTGTCAAAGCGGTAGAATCCGATCTTCTTGCTGTCCGGAGACCACCAGAAGGCCTTGTAGCGCGATGACCTGCCGAGAATTTCCTCGTAATATACCCATGATGCATATCCGTTGAGAATAACATCAGAACCGTCAAAGGTCAGGCGCCTCTCCTTTCCTGATGCAATATCTACCACATAAAGGTCATTATCTCGTGTAAAGGCAATCTTGGTAGAATCCGGAGAATAAGTCATATTCACGGCACCTGCAGGCTTTACAGGAAACTCAGAAAACTTTGCAGGAGCAGAAACTCCGGAGCGTCTCTCGCCTGTCTTTGCATTCAAGGCAAAGGCATTCTCATCAGCGAAGGTTCCGTTATATGTGAAGAGCACTTCCTGCTCTCCTATCCATTTCCATGCAAGCGGGATCCTGTTGATCTTCTGCGCTCCTGCCGACACAGCCATACAAGCTGCAACAAACATCAAAAACACTTTTCGCATATTATCATTCATTAAATAATTCATCTTTGAAATTGACAAGATATACCTTTTCCGAGGCTCTCGTAATTGCTGTATAAAGCCATTTCAAATCATCCAGGGTGACTTCTTCCTGCCAGATAGGATTATCAATGAAGACACACTTCCATTGTCCTCCCTGAGACTTATGGCAGGTTATGGCATTGGCATATTTAAGTTGAAGGGCATTGTAATATTTATCCTCACGCACCGCTTCATACCTTTTCTTCTTGGTCGAAATATGGGAATAATCCTCATTAACTCCCTGATAAAGAGCATTAGACTGCTCATATGTAAGGGATGCACTTTCGGACTCGAGTGTATCCAGGATGACCTTAGCGACAATTTCCTGATCGTCATAGTCAGGAAAGGATATACGGGCTTCAGCAAAGTGAAGTCCGTACCTTTCTTCGAACTTAGAAATCTTCTGCAGCTTTGCTATATCACCATTGGCTATGTAGTCCATATCCTTGACATCATCCAGAAACTGATAGCAGTTCTTGACTATCATCAGCTTGTCATCGCGCACCAGACGCTCTTCCTTGAACTGGACAGTAGAACGGATCCCGAGATTATATTTGATCGCCCTCTTGTTGGATCGGCATAAGATTACAGTTTCATCCTCACCGTAAGAGGCATATGCATCCGATATCTTCTCGATAAGCTCTCCCCCACCTATCCTCTCTATATCATCAAACCGCCTGGTCTCAAGTCCCAGATCAGAAATATCCATCACATCAGGACCATAATCAAGTTCAGACTGCAGCTGACGGATGAGGGTTGCATTATACAATATTCCTGACTCTTTCTGCTGACGGACCACTGTCGACAACTCGGCAAATACAGTACCGCCCATCATAGCCATATAATCCTTGGAAAGTGCCGGCGAAGCATCAAGACCTACAGGAGGAAGCTGTGCAGAATCGCCTATCAGAATAACCTTGCATTCCACTCCGGAACGCACGAATGTCATAAGGTCATCAAGAAGATTGCCCGAACCGAAGGCGGCAGCCTGCTGCTGTCCTCCGTTATCAATTCCTATAAGAGAAACCTCATCTACTACAAACAAGGTCTCCTTGTCTTTATTTGGCGCAAGAGTGAACTGTCCGAAACCGTCGCCTCCCACAGACTTCTGCCTGTATATGTGTTTATGTATCGTAAATGCCGGCTGTCCCGCATACGAAGAAAGAACCTTTGCCGCACGACCGGTAGGAGCCAGAAGGACACACTTGGTCCCGAACTCCTTTAGCATTGATATTACCGAAGACAGGGCTGTGGTCTTACCGGTACCGGCATAACCGTTCACAATAAGAATATCATTATCGTCAGAACACAGAAAATCAGCTACCCTGCTCAATAATCTGTCCTGACATGGAGTCGGTTCATGCTTGAGGCGGGAAATGAAACCTGAATACATGAAATCACTTCGGCCCATCAGCTCCTGTTTCTTTTAAATATCAAGGACAGTACGACAAGTATCGGAAAAATCTCCACACGACCGAGGAACATATCGACTGTATAAATTAACTTTGCCATAACCGGCTGAGCAGAATAATTATCCATAGATCCCAACTCAGCAAGACCGGGACCTACATTGCCTACTGATGCAATAACTCCTGAGACAGCTTCCGATACTCCGGAACCGCTAAGGAGAACACCGATTATCGAAAACAAGATAACAATCACATACAATACGATATACATCACCACCGGTCCGACCGCACTGTCCGGAAGGTGCTGACCGCTCAGACGTACTTGGAAAACCGAAGAAGGATGAAGTCTGCGTCTTACCTCATTTGTGATCGCCTTGAATGAAATAAGTACTCTGTCCACCTTTAGACCTCCTGCTGTGGATCCGGAACATCCGCACTGGACGGATGCAAGAAGAAGCAACATTCCTGCAAGCCACGGCCACATGGAATTGTCACAGATAGCAAAACCCGTTGTGGACATATAGCTTACAACAGTAAATGCCGAGTCCATGGCAGCACTGCCCCATGATGAATAGCCGCCCTGGAATTTCAATGACAGCATTATGACAAAGGACATTACCGCAATGGAACCGAAATAATATTTTACTACAGAGTTCCTCAGAGGTTTGAAGGAACGTGTTATAAACACAGCGTATATGAGGCCGAAGTGAAGGGCGGATATCGCCATACAGAACATAGCTACAAAGTTGATCATATCTGAGTCATAGTAGCCGATAGACATGCTCCTTGTGCTGAATCCTCCGGTCGAAACAATACTGAATGCATGGTTAAGCGCATCAAATGATGTCATTCCTGCCGCCCAAAGACCAAGAAAAGTAACTACGGTAAGGGCAACGTACACCTTGGTAATTATGGCTATCGTCTTGGTGGATTTGTACTTGTAGCCCTCCTTGGAAAGCGAAGAAAGCTCCATATTCGTCAGCTTCAGACGATATGGACTGGCATCGGGCATGACCAAGAGCAGAAAGACCACGACACCCAGACCTCCGATATAGTGTGTGGAAGATCTCCAGAAAAGCAGACTCTTGGGAAGAGCTTCTATGCCGTTGAGGATTGTTGATCCTGTTGTCGTATATCCCGAGACACTTTCGAACCACGCATTGATCAAGGTAAATTCACCGCCCCAAAGCACATATGGAAGCATTCCGAAAATAAAGGAAAGCAGCCAGGACAGCACGATGGTCAGATAACCGTCATTAAGAGAAAGCGAAGGGGAATTCTTTATAAAGATAAACGGAAAAGAACCGGTAACAAGAGTGATGATGAAACTGATGAGTAGAGGTCCGAAAGCTGAATCCCTGCCATTTGCTATCGAAACGATAATGGACAGAAACATGAAAAGCGCACTTACAAGAAGGGCTTTTCCTACATTTGCAGATATGGCCTTGACATTCATCTCTATTATTCCTTTCCTTCCCTTAGGATCCTTATCCTGTTCTTCAATTCAAGATTCTCTTCAATCAGTTCTGAGACTCCGGAATTGATATTCGCAAGCTGGTCATCACCTTCAAACGTATATCCATGTTTGCGCGAAAACAGTCTGTAATTATTTATTCCGTCAGATATCCTGTAGATCGGATTGACATAGAATGCCATTATGAAATAAAAGAGAAGAATGATCAGTATCAGTCCAGCTCCTACAGAAACGACTCCCGGTATGATGCTCCTGTAAAAACCGGCATCAAAATCAGCTGAATTTGCCCGAAGTTCTTCATGAATACCGTCATTAAGGATTCCTATATCATGACGCAGTTTGTTATAGGAAGGCTGGAGTGTACCGAAAAACCATTCTCCTGTATCGACACTGTCTGCAAGAAAGACCTCATCAAACTTCATTGAAGTCCTGATGAATGAATTGAATGACATCGTAACCGAGTCGACCATCGGAAGAGATGTTTCCGAAGTAAACGAATTCTTCAATGAATCCGCATGCGCATTGAAGTGGCTGAGATTGAAGTCCGGCATCAGAGATATATCGCTCTGGACAACTACTGCGAGCATCTGGTGATTATACTCTTCGGTAATGTCCGCAAGCCTCTGGGACAAGGTGATACTCTTTATATTGGCAGCGATAAGTTCCGACACATAATCACTCATCCTCCTGTATTCGAGGATAGAGATCACTCCTGACAGAAGAAGAATCGCTGCAAGCGATCCAAGACTGAAGAAAAGCTTCCTTCTCATCGAAGGTTTTACTTCTTTCTTTTTCCTCGTAAACTTCAACAACATAACATCAAATTCATATAAACAACAAAGATATAAATTAATTTCATATATTTGGAGTATCAATCACATTATACATAACATGAAGACCAACTCATTTTTACCGGCTATCTCACTGATACTAATTTCATCATGTGTCGGATACGGTCCGGAAACCTTGGTTCCGGAACATACGATATGGTACGACGAAGAAGCTGAAATATGGGAAGAGACCCTTCCGACAGGAAACGGCCGATTAGGAATGATGCCTGACGGAGGCATCACATACGAGAATGTCGTACTGAACGAGATATCAATGTGGAGCGGAAGTGAGGCCGACTACTCAAATCCCAAGGCGGCGGAAAGTCTTCCAGCAATACGGGAACTTCTTCAGCAGGGCAGAAACGCTGAGGCTCAGGAACTTATGTACAGAAGTTTCGTACCGGAGAAGCCTACAGACGGAGGAACCTACGGCAGCTATCAGACATTAGGAAACCTACTCCTGAAACATGATGTTACAGAAAACGTTGAAAACTACAGACGAGGTCTCGACCTTAGAACGGCGACCGCGTGGACTGAATTCACACATGAAGGCGTCGATCATTACAGGAAATACCATGTATCCCGCAATGCAGACATAATGGTAATCGAATTAGGCGCTTCCGGAGAAGGAAACATCAGTTTCGACGCATCCCTTACCCGTAGAGACAGGGTATCGACAGAAACATTTGGTGACGGAACCGTACGCATCTCAGGAGAGCTTGACAGCGGATCCGAAGCTCAGGGATTAAGATACTCGGCATATGCGGTCGCATTGGCAGAAGGTAAGAAGGCTGAAACCGACGGGCTCAGTGTCCGCAACGCAGACAGAGCATGGATACTTATATCTGCAGCGACCAGCTGGTTCGAAGGAGATGACTATGACTCAACCGCTCTCGGAAAACTTAAGGCAGCCACTGCCGGATTCTGCGGCAGAAAGATGGACAAATCACACAGAGAAAGCGTCAGGATGCACCAGGACCTCTATGACAGAGCCTGCTTAAGCCTCGGATCCGAAGAAGAATCCTCCTTCCTTCCTACAGACGAGAGACTGCTGAAATACGCAGAAGGCGCTGAAGACAATGCTCTTGCCGCCCTATATTATCACTACGGACGATACCTTCTGATATGCAGCACACGTCCTGGAAGTCTTCCTCCGAATCTCCAGGGATTGTGGGCGGACACATACCAGACTCCATGGAACGGAGACTACCACACGAACATAAACGTCCAGATGAACCACTGGATCGCCGAACAGGGCAACTTGTCCGAACTGCACCTTCCGCTCACCGATCTTATAATGAAACTCATTCCGAGCGGAGAAAGGTCCGCCAGGGTCTTCTACGGTCCTGAAGCAGAAGGATGGGTCCAGCACATGATGACAAATGTGTGGAACTACACAGAACCTGGGGAACACCCTTCGTGGGGAGCGACCAATACAGGAGGAGCATGGCTCTGCGCACATTTATGGGAACATTATCTATACACCGGAGACATTGACTACCTTGAAAAAGTATATCCTGCTCTTGCCGGCGCATCAAGGTTCTTCCTTTCCACCATGATAACAGACCGCAACACAGGCTATCTTGTAACCGGTCCCACATCATCTCCCGAAAATGCATTCTGGTCAGACGGAAAGGCTGTAAGCATCTGTCTGGGACCTACAATGGACAATCAGCTTGTCAGAGAGCTGTTCAGAAACACTCTGCAGGCAGCGCAGATTCTAAGAAATGACAAACGTATGATCCAAGACATCACCATACTGGACGATATAGAAGATGCCATATGCAAGCTTGCCCCTAACAGGATCAGTAATGACGGATATCTGATGGAATGGCAGGAGGACTACATCGAGACAGATATCCACCATCGCCATGTTTCCCACCTCTATGGGCTGCACCCGGGCAACGAGATTTCAGTCCACCACACACCTGAACTTGCAGAAGCATGTCGTGTAACCTTGAACAGAAGAGGAGACGAAGCCACAGGATGGAGCAGAGCCTGGAAACTTAATTTCTGGGCAAGGCTCGGAGACGGAGACAGAGCATTGAAATTATTCCGAAGCCTGCTGAGTCCGGCAATCATCACAGACGGAGAGTCAAGGTGGCTTGCGAGCGGAACATACCCTAATCTGTTCTGCTCTCACCCGCCGTTCCAGATAGACGGAAATTTCGGAGGAGCTGCAGGTATCAGCGAGATGCTGGTCCAGAGCCAGGACGGATTCATCAATCCGCTGCCAGCACTTCCTGCAGAATGGAGAAACGGTAAGATCAAAGGCTTCAAGGTCCGCAGCGGATCGGGAGCTGTTGTAGATATGGAATGGGAAGACGGCAAGGTGACAAAGATGACCATCACCGGAGGAAATGCCTCCGGCGTACTTATCAAACACCCTGAAACAGGGGAAATCATCGAATATGATGTAAAGCCTGGAAAGAAAAGAACAATCAGGTTCTGAGAACCTGAAGATTGAACATCTGAGACGGATACTGACGAGGAAGGCATCGTAAGGCAACGGTGCCTTTTTCTACGCCAAGATCCGCCAATGCCTCAGCCGAACACTTGTATGCAAGGTCATGAGTATTGTTGTTCTCGCTCAGATGGCAGAGGAAGATATTACGCAGACCAGGATGCCAGAAGCGGCGGATCGCGCTTGCACACTCATCATTACTGAGATGGCCGCAGCCTTGGACTATACGCATCTTCAGTTCATATGTATATGGACCTCCCATAAGCATATCCATATCATAATTAGACTCCACCACAACTGTATCCGCCTGACGGGCGAAGTCGACAGCCTCATCGGTCATCCTTCCGATATCGGTCATTATCACAAACTTATGTCCCTCAACCTCGATAGCATATCCTACAGTCTGAGTAGCATCGTGAGGCACAATGAAATAACGAACCTTCATACCTGCCACCTCGTTCCACTCCCCTTCAGCAAGAATGCGGCGGCAGGGAGCGATCGTAGGAGCTGTGAATGTGTGACGCGCAAGAGCCTTATGTATGGTGTCAGTAGTATATACAGGCTTGCTCAATCTCTTGCAGAAAGAGCCGAGATGGCGTATATGGTCGAGGTGGTCATGGGTGACAAGTACAGCAGAAAAGGAATCCGTTGTAAGATTGTATTCCTGAAGGACCCTCTTCAGCTGGCGCAGGCTTACCCCGGCATCGATTATGATACCTCCGTTCTCCGTACCCAGATAATAGCAGTTGCCGCAGCTTCCGCTGGAAAGACTCATGAACCTTACCATCAGCAGCCCTCCATCTTTACTCCATCATCTTCGAGAACTTCTGCAATAAGTTCCGAAAGGTCGGTTCCGGGTTCATAATATACAGACGGCAGGCCCGCTGCTATAGCTCCGTCGACATTCTTCTGCGAATCATCAATGAAAAGCATCTGATCTGACGGCAGGCCGATCTGCTCGATCACCGACTTATAGAATGACTCCGATGGCTTCAATGCCTGCATTTCATATGAAAGGAAACACTTCTTGAAAATCTTCTCAAGCGGAGCACCGGCCTCTTCGAATATACGACGCGAACGAGGCATGCATATCGGATTGTTGTTGCTGAGAAGATAGAGTTCGTATGATTCAGAAAGCTTTTTCAGCATATCAACCTTGTAGGGGCTTATGCCTATCAGGATATGCCACATCGCTTCATCTACCAGATGAGGCTCCGAACCGGGATGAGACTGCGCAAGCACTATCCTGCGGAACTCTTCTGCAGACAATGTCCCTTCTTCAAGATCCCCATATATTCCTTTCTGATGGCATGGGTCTATAAGATCATCAATGGCATAATAGCCAAGCATGCGCTTGAAAGCATCCTTGCATCCCTCTATATCGAGGTCAACAAGAACACCACCCATATCGAATATCAATGCTTTAATTGTTTTCATCTTCACAATATTTCTTAATGACACCATAGGCATCCTGGACGCCAAGTTCTCCCGCACGGGAAAGATCGATACAACCTTTCTCCTTATCTTTAAGATAGATAAGTACCAGTCCTCTGTTGAAGTAGGCATCCCCCATGTAGGGATATATCTCTATGGCTTTAGTATAGTTATCGATTGAATTTATATGCTCGGAAGACAGACAGTACAGATTGCCGAGATTATAGTAGAGATAAGGTATATCCTTCGCAATCTCAAGAGCTTTCTTCATATCGTCTATCGCATCAGTATAGTCATAACTTCTTGTAATCTGGTCCTTTACGCGAGCACGGGTCGTACCGGCATCATCCATTGACAGGACCTGCACATTGCTCTCGATCGAAGCTATGAACTCGATCATTTCCGCCCTCAGCACTCCCCTGTTCATCCTGTAGAATGCCTCATACAACCTTTCCAGCCCCTGTTCCTCTTCCGAAGCCTCGATAGCCTGACCGTAATAGTTCAGAGATGAGTTGAACTGCTTCTGCGAATACTCGTACAATGCCCTCAGGAAAAGGGTTTCAGCATCCGGATCAGCTTCATCATAAGCTGCCGCCTCAACCTCATCCAGAACTTTTCCATCAAGATTTCCATCAGAATTCCTTATCTCGACCCCTACAGGAAGAGACATGCTGAACCTTGTAACAAGAAGATTCTCATACCCCCTTGTCAAGGCATAATTCGTATCATCCTTCTGTCCGGTCAGAACAAACTTGTACAAAGGTCTCAACTTGATATCGATATCCCTATGCTGAAGAAGTTCGTCATTGAAATCCTTCTTCGCAAATTCTGCATCAAGCGACAGAAGAGAACTGTATTTCTTTGTCGTATCTGCAAAAGAACCAGCATCGGAAACATTCTTCGCTCTGTATTCCTGAACTTTTTTCTGCGCAGTATCATAATCCGTCTTCGACGCCTTGTAGTCACCAAGGAGATTCTTCACATATGCCCTGTTCATATAGGCCTTCGCAAAGTCAGGATACAGCTCGATTGCCTTGTCATAATCTTCCAGAGCATTCTTGTAAAGTCCCATCTCGATAAAGATCGAAGCCCTGTTGAAATAAGCAAGCACATTCTCCGGGTTGATGTTCAGCACACGGTCCATATCGTCCAACGCATCCTCGTAAGCTCCGAGCTGGGCGCTGATAAGGCCTCTGTTGTAAAGAGTCAGGGCATTGCCAGGCTCGTCGGCAAGAACCCTGTTAAGGTCAGACATAGCCTCCTGATATCGTTCCAGTTCATAGAACATTATAGCCCTGTTGAAATAAGCAAAGGTGTTGGTGGTGTCAAGTTCGATCGCCTTGTCCATATCCGCAATGGCAAGATCGTATTTCTTCTGACTCGCATAAAGACGCCCGCGGCGTACATATCCTTCAGGATCGAAACGGTCAAGACGTATAGCCTTGTTATAGTCGGAAACAGCCTTGAGTGTGTCACCGATGAAAAGCCAGCTTGCACCTCTGTTCAGATATGCAGACGGATCCTTAGGTTCCTTGCGTATATATTTATCGAAGTCCTTGACGGCATTCTCGAACTGCTGAGAAAGGAAGTATGTGACGCCTCTGCTGAAATAGAGACCTGTCTCTCCGGGGCGGAGATCGATTGCCTTCTGCAGGTCGTTCAAAGCTTCGTCATAATTACCGAAACGACTTTCGGAAATACCCCTGTAATGGTAACCTGAGGTAAAGACCGGATTGATCCTGACTGACCTGTCAAAATCCGACCTCGCTCCACGGATATCTCCAAGATTGTACTTCGCTATACCTCTGAAGAAGAATGTCCAGTAATCAGACGTATCCAACTGGGTCAGAATATTGAAGTTCTCGATGGCAAGGGCATATTTACCGTCCGCCAATGCACGTCGCCCGCGCATGTAGAACATATCCTTGTCATACTGCGCGCAAATATCCTGCACGCCTGCGGAAACAAGCAGCACCAGCACAACAAAACACTTCAACACCCTGTTCATCAGAAATTTTATTTCCACTTATAATTGATTTTTACTAATTTTGGCGTCTTGTAAGAGCCTGAGCCTTACCCAGCCAATTTACAAATATAGTCATTTATTGTGCGTATGCAGACAAAAAAGACATTTTTTTACTTTCTTACCGCCATTATCATACTGGCAGGGCACCTGACATACACCAATGCATATGCCGGTGATACATGGGACAAAGAAAGGGCAAAGGCCAAGGCTATGGTCACAGACGAAAAGCTTTTGAGCGAAATCACATTCCTTACCGACACCATCTGCCAGGGAAGGGCCAGCGGCACAAGAGGCAGCGTGGAAGCAGCAATGTGGATCAGGAGAAAATTCGAAAGCGCCGGACTTATCAGGATTACGGAATCATGGACCCCCGGCTTCAGCATACGTCCTGACATGAGGGGACACAATGTGATCGGAATGCTTCCCGGAGCTAAAAGCCTTCCGCGCGACAGGTACATCATCGTAGGCTCCCACTATGACCATCTCGGCTTCCTCGACGGCAAACTCTACCCGGGTGCAGACTCGAACGCATCAGGAGTTGCCGCCATGACCAACCTTGCAGAGATGTTCGGAGCAATGAGGAAAATGGGCAAGATCTATGACAGCAACATCATATTCGTGGCATTCGACGCAAAGGAATATGACCTGAAAGGCTCCGGTGCGCTCTGGGACCTCATCCAGTACGGAGGGCTCAGAAATCCTCTCACCGGAGAGACGATCACCAGCGACAAGATCACGCTCATGGTGAACATCGACCAGATCGGCAGCAGCCTCGCTCCCATCAGGAAGGAAAGAGAGGACTACATGATCATGCTGGGCACATCTTCGCTCAAAAAGGACAAGAGAAACATCCTCGAAAACTGCAATATACAGGAAAACATCGGGCTGGACATAGGACTGGATTACTATGGCAGCGAGAACTTCACAAAGGTATTCTACCGACTTTCAAACCAGAGGATATTCATTGAAAACAACATTCCGGCAGTAGTCTTCACATCCGGAATCACAATGAACAACAACAAGACATGGGACAACGCAGAAAGCCTCAACATGGAAGTTTTCAGGAAAAGAATATGTCTTATGTACCATTGGATCGAAAAAATGCTCTAATCGTCCTTTCGCCTGTTCTATTTTAGGCGAATATTCACTAACTTTGTATGTTTTATTATATAAGCATGCAATTTTAGATGAAGGCTTTTTGGAGAGTATTGAAGCGCTTTGCCGCGCCTTATAAGAGATATCTCGGCGGATCACTGGTCCTGAACCTGCTGTCAGCCGTGTTCAACATATTTTCATTCGCACTGCTCATCCCGATCCTGAACATCCTGTTCAAGATGGATCAGACCGTGTATGAGTTCATGCCATGGAACGGCATGCCGAGCAAGGAGCAGCTGATGAACAACTTCTATTATGGAGTCAGCCAGCTTATCGACAAATGGGGAGGATCGACAGCCCTTCTTCTTCTCGGACTCATCTTCGCAGGAATGACAATCCTGAAGACAAGCTGCTACTTCGCATCGTCTGCAGTCATGATTCCGCTCAGGACAGGTATAGTCCGCGACATCAGGGTAATGGTATACAACAAGCTCCTGAGTCTTCCGATGGGATTCTACAACAAGCAGAAAAAGGGTGACATCATAGCACGAATGAGCGGAGATGTGACAGAGATCGAAGTATCGATCGTCAGCTCCCTTGACATGCTGATCAAAAACCCTATCCTTATCATCAGCTACTTCGGAGCTCTCATCTACCTGAGTTGGGAACTGACGCTCTTTACCGTTACGGTCGTTCCTGTAATGGCGTGGGGCATGAGCGCAATCGGCAAGAAACTTAAAAGGAAATCGCTGGAAGCCCAGGAAAAGTGGAGCGACACGATGGCACAGCTTGACGAAACACTCGGCGGACTCAGGGTAATCAAGGCCTTTGTCGCTGAAGACAAGATGAAGGAAAGGTTCACCAAAACCGCCAATGAATACAGAAAGGCGTCAGGAAAAGTAGCTGTGAGACAGGCTTCAGCCCACCCTGTCAGCGAACTTCTGGGCTCGATAATGATCATGATCGTCCTCTGGTTCGGAGGCACGCTCATCCTGAGTGACAGGGCACCTATCGACGCATCTACCTTCATCTTCTACATGACCATCCTTTACAGCGTTCTTGCTCCGTTGAAGGAATTCTCGAAGGCAAGCTACAACATCCCGAAAGGTCTTGCATCAATGGAACGTGTCGACAAGATCATGAATGCTGTAAATGAAATCAAGGAAGCTGAACATCCTGCTGAAATGAAGGGATTCGACGAAAGCATCACTTTCAATGGCGTATCATTCAGCTACGAAGAAGG
The DNA here is from genome assembly GCA_017506825.1 of Bacteroidales bacterium. GTDB lineage: Bacteria > Bacteroidota > Bacteroidia > Bacteroidales > UBA932 > Cryptobacteroides. The sequence continues at coordinate 2,165 of JAFVMQ010000063.1, read as the reverse complement.
CAGGGAAATTCTGCACGACATAAACCTCACCATCCCTAAAGGCAAGACCGTAGCCCTTGTAGGTCAGTCCGGTTCCGGAAAATCCACCCTCGCAGATCTCATACCGAGATACTACGACGTATGGAAGGGTTCCATCACCCTTGACGGGACTGATATCCGTGACTTCAAGGTAAAGGATCTGAGAAGCCTTATCGGAAACGTGAACCAGGAAGCTATCCTGTTCAACGACACGATATTCAACAACATAGCCTTCGGTGTTGAGAATGCCACGATGGAACAGGTCATTGCTGCGGCAAAGATAGCCAACGCCCACGACTTCATCATGGAAAAGGAAGACGGCTACATGACCAACATCGGAGACCGCGGAGGCAAGCTGTCCGGAGGTCAGAGACAGAGGATCAGCATTGCTCGCGCAATACTCAAGAACCCTCCTCTGCTCATCCTTGACGAAGCGACCTCGGCCCTCGACACCGAGTCAGAAAAGATCGTACAGGAGGCCCTCGACAGACTTACCTCGACAAGAACAACAGTCGTCATAGCTCACAGGCTTTCAACAATCAGGAACGCGGACGAGATCTGCGTGATGCATGAAGGCAGGATAGTCGAACGAGGCAAACACGAAGACCTTATCACCATCGACGGATACTATAAGAAGCTTCACGACATGCAGTCACTGTAACTATGGCGGTTAAAGGAAAATACAAGACACTGTACATATTCCTGTTTGTCATTTACATGGCGGCAGTCGCTGTATTGTGCTTCCTCAGACCGGAAAGCCTTCCGGAAGTGGACAAGGACACTTTCCTCGGCATCCCGATCGACAAGATCCTGCATTTCCTGATGTTCGTCCCTTTTCCAGTCCTTGCAGGAATGGTATTCATAAAGCGCGACGGAAGGACCGCCGCCAACATTGCCACAATGCTGATACTGGCAGTTGCAGGAGCAGGAATCGCTTATGGAACCGAAGTCCTGCAGTCACATACCGAATACAGATCATACGAGATCGCTGATTTCTATGCTGACCTTGTCGGAATATCAGCCGGAACGATCGCTGCCCTGACATATATAATCCATATCGGAACCAGAAAATGAAAAGACTCTTCACCATATTGTTACTGACATCCGTCCTCAGCATCTCATCCTGGGGACAAAGCGCCATCGTAAAGGAATTCGAGCCTGTCTGCGATTCGCTTTCCGCACTTATCAAGGAACGCAACAGTATCAACGGCGCGCTTAAGCTCAAGGCAGTAATGAAGAGAGGCAAGACCCTCGACTTCTATTTTACAGAATCACTCAGCGACTACCCTTGGTACAAGGGAGAGACAAAGTGGTTCAGGAACCAGCTCAAGTCTCTATTCCCTCCCAAATATGAGAAATACTCTCTTGGAGAGATCTACACCAAGCGCATTGCATTTGACAAGCTGATCACCCCTTCCCTCGGGTTTGACGGGACCCCGTCAGATTCAAGGCACAGCATCAGGAATCCTGAAAGACGGAACATCGTGACTCCCGTTGACGGATTTGAGTTCGAGAAAGGAATGGAGGGCAGACATATTGCATTGTGGCAAAGTCACGGATACTATTATGACGTATCTTCGGACAGGTGGAAATGGCAGAGACCCTGCCTGTTCCAGACAGTAGAGGACATGTTCACACAAAGTTTCGTACTTCCCTATCTCGTGCCTATGCTTGAAAATGCAGGTGCATATGTACTCATGCCGAGAGAAAGGGATGTGCAGAGAAACGAAGTCGTGGCAGACAACGACTCGACTGACCGTTCATACGGAATTGCGGCATATACGGAAAAAGGCAGATGGAAGACTGTTGAAGAGGGATTTGCAGCATCAAAACCGGTTTACACAGGTATAGAAACCCCTTTCGGAGCAGGAACCGCAAGACAGGCAGAGTGCGTTCAGAAAGGAAAGAAGAGTGTGGCTACAGCAGAGTGGAGACCGGACATTCCAGACAGAGGCGAATATGCTGTCTACGTATCATACAAGTCGTCAGGCAAAAACACCTCATCAGCATTATACACCGTACACCACCTCGGAGGTAAAAGCGAATTCATCGTAAACCAGAAGATCGGAGGAGGCACATGGATATATCTCGGAACATTCGCATTCGCAGAAGGTTCTGACGGATATGTGACGCTTACAAATGAAACT
>JAFVMQ010000062.1 GCA_017506825.1 Bacteroidales bacterium | reverse complement strand
TTATGTGAAATTGAGTAGTCGTTGTGCAATTTTAAGTGCAATTCGACGTTTTGCACAACAAATTTTTCTATATGCACCATATTCGGTTGTGCATTGGTTGTGCAATTTGCCTAAAACAAGAACGCAAATCATTGATTTTCAACGATTTGCGTTCTAAAATTAGTGACTCCGACAGGATTCAAACCTGTAACCTTCTGATCCGTAGTCAGATGCTCTATTCAGTTGAGCTACGGAGCCGTTGTATGTCTTACTCAGCCTTAACGCCTGACTTCTTCTCCTTAATACGAGCCTTCTTACCTGAGAGGTCACGGAGATAGAAGATACGTGCGCGACGAACTTTACCTACCTTGTTGAGCTCGATTGACTCGATGAATGGTGACTCCATTGGGAAGATTCTTTCAACACCTACACCGCTTGCAACCTTGCGAACTGTGAATGTTCTGGTGTTTGCTGATGCTCCACGAAGCTGGATAACTGTACCTCTGAACTTCTGAAGTCTCTCCTTGTCACCCTCCTTGATTCTGTATGTAACGGTGATTGTGTCACCGGCTTTGAACTTTGGGTAGCTTGATACTTTCTCGTTTGCGAAAGCCTGCTCTACAACTTTAATAAGATCCATTTCTATATTAAATTAAATTTTTCAGGCAACGTTGCGTATCTTTTCACCCAGCGCAAGAGGTTGCTTTGATTTTGGGATTGCAAAGGTATGAATAAATTTCTAACCTGCAAACTTTTTTAATAAAATTTTCGAAAAAACTTCATTAATCGAACAAATCCTTGATTCTGTCAAAGAAACTCTTGTCCTCTTTGGTAGGATTAGGCTTGAAAGAATCCTTCTTACGGAGACTTTCAACGACAGCCTTGTCATCCTTATCAAGCTTTCTCGGTATCCATACAGCGATCTTCACATACATATCTCCTGTGCCGCCGTAGCCGTTTACGGTCGGAAGTCCCTTTCCGCGAAGCTTGAGCACGGTACCGGATTGAGTGCCCGGATCTACCTTTATCTTATATGGTCCGTCAAGGCATGGAACCTCAACCTCCGCTCCGAGTATAGCATCCGGAAGCGACACCACCTTTGTATAATAGAGGTTGTTTCCATCCCTCTTGAGGTTTGGGTGTTCCTGCTCTTCGATAACCACGAGAAGGTCGCCGTTGATACCGTTGTTCTTAGCCGCATGTCCTTCGCCCTGGATGGTAAGCTGCATACCTGCCTCGACACCTGCAGGAATCTTCACCTTTATGGTTACGCGCTCGCGCACGAGACCTGTTCCGCCGCAATGACGGCATGGGTTGCTGATTATCTTGCCTTCGCCGCCGCACTGCTGGCATGTCGAATATGTCACTGTCTGACCGAGGAATGTGTTCACGACTCTCTGGACCTGACCTGTACCGTTACATGCCGGACAAGTCTTGATGTCTGAACTGTTCTTCGCTCCCCTTCCGTTACACTCGTGACATGGAACACTCTTTTCGATGCTGATCTCCTTCTCGACACCTTTGGCGATTTCCTCCAGAGTAAGCTTTACTCTGACACGGATATCGCGGCCCCTGTAGACCTTCTGCTGTCTCTGACCTCCACGCTGTCCGCCGAAACCGCCGCCGAAACCGCCGAAGCCACCTCCGAAACCGCCGCCGAACGCACCTCCGAAAAGATCGTTCAGAATGTCATTGAGGTTTCCGAAGCCTCCGCTGAAGTCAGGACCTGCTCCTTCAACACCGGCATGACCGAACTGGTCGTATCTTGCCTTCTTGTCAGCGTCACTCAATACGGAATATGCCTCAGCCGCCTCCTTGAACTTCTCCTCGGCTTCCTTGTTGCCCGGGTTCTTGTCAGGGTGGTACTTGACGGCCATCTTCCTGTAGGCCTTCTTTATGTCTTCTGCCGATGCGTTCTTATCGACGCCCAGCACTTCATAGTAATCTCTCTTGTTTGCCATCTTTCGAGCTGCTTATATGCCTACCACAACCTTCGCAAAGCGGATCACCTTGCCATTCAGAGTATAACCTGTCTGCACGACATCGAACACCTTGCCCTTCATTTCCTCGTCCTGCACAGGGAACTGGGCTACAGCCTCATGCAGGTCAGTATCGAAAGGCTGGTTCTTCGCCTCGATCACGGCAAGACCCCTGCTCTGAAGATATGCCATCAGCTTATGGTAGATAAGTTCGGTTCCTTCCTTAGCAGCCGCGCTGTCAGCAGACTCCTTGAGCACAGCCAATGCCCTCTCGCAGTCGTCGAGCACCGGAAGCATGCCTTTGATGGTCTCCGACGAAGCCATGCTCACTATCTCGAGCTTCTCCTGAGATGTGCGCCTGCGGTAATTGTCGAACTCCGCCATGAGCCTGATATAATCATCCTTGTCCTTGGCTGTTTTCTCTTCAAGCTGAGCGACCTTCTTCTCAAGCTCCTCTATCCTGGCCTTGTCCTTATTTCCTTTCTTCAGCAGACCCTTCTTCTCCTCCTTCTTTTCCTGCACTGTCTCCTGAGTTTCCGCTGGCTGAATCTCCTCCTTCAGTTCCTTCTCCATCTCTTTCTGTGTATTTTCTGACATGTTCTTTTATCTCCTTAATTGTTAACTTTCCAAATAATAGCGCAATTAGTGTCGCTATGATCAGACTTATTATCATCTTTCAAGTTCTTCATTGCCGCCGCAAAGATAACAAATAATCTGCCATCCGGAAAATACTGACAATATGTCAGACCCCAGGACGGCAGATCGAACACAATCACAAATCACTCATCCCGAAATGTCAGTCTGACAAACAGAATCTACCCTAAGAAAATCAGCACAGCCAGCGCCAACAGTGTGAAGTCTGAAAGAAGGTGGCTTGCAGAACAGTCATTCATCCGGCTTGTCCAGAGCAAGAAGCTGCTGGAGAGTGAAGTGGCCGGCGAGGTAGTTCAGAGAGAAGATCGAGGGATTATATATGACAAGTTCCGAGACTTTGTCGGGACCGGAGGGCAGATAATAGACTTCCACTTCCCCATTCTTCGAGGGGCGGCTGCCATAGTATTTATATGACTTCAGGGCCTGATCCAGGTCATGGACAAATTTCTGCTGTACGCTTTGGGCTGCCTCCTGCATCTTCAGGATGGCGAGAGTGTCGACATCCGAGGCGACGGGTGCGATCTGGGTGGATTTCATGAGCTTACGGGCGACTATCATCTTCATGCCCTGGGCGCTGAAGCTTCTTGCTCCGCTTGCACCTTCATATTTCGCTATCACCTCCTCTACCGGAGTACGGGCGCTCATAGACGCCGTCCCTGTCAGAAACAGCATGAGCACGATTACAATATTTCGAATATAAGACATCATATGGCTAACCGGCAGGTGAAAGACCTGACCGGAACCTGTCTTTCAAACTCTGTTCCACTTCCGAGCGTATGCTCCAATTCACTATCGCTCAACACATTACAAAAGATGCGTGCCGCCAAAGGGGAGCACGCACCACATATAAAGAATTGAGGATCAGCGGGTTATTTGTTACGCTTCCAGAGCTTGGACATATCTTCGAGGGTCTTGCCCTTGGTCTCAGGAACGAGTTTCCATACAAAGAGAGCTGCAAGGACGCAGATGACTCCGTAAAGACCGTATGTGAAGGCGTGACCGAAGTTCTCTCCCATCGAGCCGAGGCTCATGTTGTACATAGGGAGGAAGGTAGAAGATACGATGAAGTTGAAGATCCACTGGAAGGCTACAGCTATAGCTACAGCAGCTCCACGGATGGTGTTAGGGAAGATCTCTGAGATAAGAACCCAGCAGATAGGTCCCCAGCTGAACATGAATGAGGCACTGTATACCATGATGCTGATTACAGCAATAACAGGAGGAAGAGCGGCAGAAACGCTTGTCACTGCAACACCGGCAGCTCCGACTGCCATTCCGAGAGATCCCCAGATAAGGAGCGGCTTACGGCCTATCTTCTCCACTGTA
>JAFVMQ010000061.1 GCA_017506825.1 Bacteroidales bacterium | reverse complement strand
TCTTCTGATCTTCAGATACATTTTCTACTGCTATATGATAGCATGGCTTATATCCAAGAAGATTGGCTGAACGGCCATACTCCTTGACACGACTGATGAAAGGCACACGCTGAAATCCCCAAAGCGGCTGATTGGCAGGAAGAATCTTCAAAGCCTCGAAGAAAAAGCCAGTCGATGAAAAGACGCTGCCGACATATGTCTCCGGCTTCAAATATGGACGTATCCTCTCCAGCTCCGAGGCGATCATGTAGCCTGGATAGCAGAAAAGAACAACATCTGCAATCCCTACAACTTCCTGAGGGTCACGGGACACGACAGACAACACTCCGTCAAGGACACCGTCCTGCGGGGTTTCAACTGAAACAGAACCACCCCATGACTCCGGTCTGCCGGTCAGGATATTTACCTTCGCCTTACCTTTTGCAGACAGCCAGCCGGCAATCACATGACCGAGAGAGCCTCCGCCGCATATACATATAGTCTTCATATCAGATAGAGCGCAGCGCGCTTATAAGTCTTTTATTATCAACCCTGTTGCGAATTGCAATCCTAATATAGTCCCTTCCTGCGAAGACCTTCTTGGTACTGCAGTCTTTGATCAGGATGTTATGTTTCTCAAGAAGTTCCACTGTAAGGGCATGAGAATGATACGGAGGAAGCACCTTGCAGAGGAAATAGTTGGACTGGCTGCCGAACACCTTCAGATATGGAATATCTTCAAGCTGTTCCTTCAGCCAGTTCCTTTCCTTCTGGAACTTGGAGGCAGCTTTATGATACTCTCCTTCGTACTTCGAATAAATCTGCATGAAGAACTCTGCAAACGAGTTCAGATTCCATATAGACACATCTTTCTTTATATATGAGATAAGATTCTCATCCGCAGAAGCCACAATGCCGAGACGCAGTCCCGGTACTCCATATGATTTGGAAATGCTCTTGACCACTATCATATCCGGATACTGCTCGAGAATATGATTGCGGAGCAATGTGCTTTCCGGAAACTCGGTGCTGAAATCTACGAAAGACTCGTCTACAATCAGTCTTATATTCCGTTCGCCGCACCATGAGGCAAGCCTCAGCACATCCTTATACGGAAGGTAGTTTCCGGAAGGGTTGTCTGGATTAATAAGCAGAAGGGTGTCAGGTCTATGGTCAGCGAAATATTCCATGACATCGTCAACTGTGTAATGGAAGTCCTCCGTCTGAGGGACAAATACCTCCAGATCTTCAGGCGAGCATCTGTTAGGATATTCTTCGAATGTCGGGTATATGACTCCCATCTTGCCTTCAAGTCTCTCCATGAGGCACTTGATCAGCTCCGCAGCTCCGTTTCCCGGCACAATATAATCCTGTTTGACACCAAAGCATTTTCCGGCAAGAAGCGAATTCACATACATTCCGGAAGGATACTCAGTCAGCAATGTATCGAAATTCGCCCTCATCTCGTCCTTGAGACGGGGCGACGGGAAGTATGGATTGACCAGATAGCAGTAATCAAGCATATCCGGGAATCTCCAGTAACCTCCGAATCTCTTCATATATTTCGCGAGGTGCTCGTCATCAGATACGAAAAGTGCCTCAGCGATATCCAGATCCTGCATATCGTCGATCTCGTACCACTTTTCGTTCGTAATGGGAAGAGCCTTGAGTTCAGAATTGTCCAGCATGCAGATGACGCGCAGCACCTGCTCATAATACTCGTTGTTTCCCAGCGCAGCACAATATGCTTCCAGGAACGGAACATACTTATGTATAAGGAAATCCTTGCTGAACTTGTAAAGATTTACCGTCTTGTAATAGTGATCGACATCCGAATACTTGAAGGCCTTCTTGGTAACGAAGTTCACCACATTGTTCTCGTCATCGATACGGACCATCGTGCCGTCCATCCACGTCCTGTACTTTGCCACAAGTGCAAGGTTAGGATAAGGATTACCGAGGATCAGAGAGAACATCCTGTCATCAAGGATAAGGTCAGACTCGATAAGGAGAGTATCATCCTCCACAAGCTTGTCCTTTGCCAGCGCAAGCGAATAGATGTTGTTTGTCTTGTCATATATAGGATTCTCCACATACTCGATATTCAGCACATCATCATATCTCTTGCCGATGTGGCTGACAAGATTTTCCCTCTTATGACCTACTACGATGACTACACGGCTGAGCCCCAGCTTGGAAAGCTGCCTCAGAAGCCTGTCGATCAACGGCTCTCCGTTGACCTTGACCATGCACTTCGTATTGTCTTTCGTAAGATCCCTGAGCCGCCTTCCCATCCCGGCGGCAAGAATTATCGCCTGCATATGTTTCTGAAAAATGAATAAGTCTTTACAATAAGCTGCATAGGCAGCGGCACACGGTATCTGATACTGAGTTCAGCCTTGCATATATCTCCAGCCAGGAAAGGATACTCCTCAAAGAATCCGAATCCATGAAGAATACTATGCCAGCCTGCACGCATCATTATACCTCCTGCAACATTCTCTATCGGACTATCCTCAAGATTCTCGCGATAATTCATGTAAAGGTCCATAAGGTTGACATCGGAATCCCTGTGCCTGCGCCTGCGGTCCTGAGCACACATCGCATCCGGATTATCCTTGCGATAATGATACAGGGCTTCAGGCAGATGCGCCAGCGACCTGGCATAGAAGATTATCTGAGACATCAGATATATGTCCTCATGCATTCCATACTTCGGAAAAAAAATCGTATTTTCCGTATAAAGCCGCTTCCTGAAGCACTTTGTCACAGTGTAACCATGTGACTTATAATTAAATATATTGATTATGTAATCTTCCTTTGTCTCGGCCGTATACTCTCTTTCCCTCTTATAGCTCACCTTGCCGCCGCCATACTCTTTGACCAGATCAAAATAGATCAGGTCAGCGTCTGTCTCCTCTGCCCTCGCCATGACCTTCATCACTGCATCAGTATCAAGCCAGTCGTCCGAGTCTGCAAAAAGGATATATTCGCCTTCAGCCACATCCAGTCCGGCCTTTCTTGCAGATGGAAGTCCCCCGTTCTCCTTATTTATAATCACGATACGCGATTTGAGACTACTATACTTTTCATCGATCAGTTCCTGAAGTATCTCCATAGACCTATCCTTCGTGCCGTCATTGACAAACACGAACTGCATGTCGTCATACGTCTGCCCCAAGGCAGACTCTGCGAACTGCCTTATATAGCGCTCGACGCCATAAATCGGAACTATCAGTGATACCTTGTACATCATAATTCGAATCTTGATTTGTCAGGGAAGGTGGATTCGAAGGCATCCAGGATTGCGCCGCGAAGCTGCCCATAACGTTCCTCACTGAGACGGACATCATTTATACATACAAGATTGCGGGTCGGCTCATGCAGGAAATCGCGAAGCGACTCCGGTGAAGCCACCGCTACCGAGAAATGTTTATTAGATATCTTCTCCTTGATTATCAACCCCTTATAGTTCATGTAGTCAAGAAAGAGATACTGGTTAAGGTTCTCCTCTGTACGAGTTCGTGTTGCTGATGTCTTGCGTATCTCGTCCTCCACCATGGAATAAAGCTCCTCACACTGACTCTTGAGCATTGGAGAGCAGATATGCTGCGGACGAGTAAAGAAGCAAGACGGTTTCAGACCCAAGGCCTTGCGTGCAAGGCGATCTGAATTGCGGCATATCTTCTTATACATGCCAGACGCGAACAGATGCGTGTAATATCCTATTACAGGTCTGCCGTCACGAAAAAAGTCTGTCGGCCTGCAATCCCCTACCGGGAACATGTCATCATTGAAATAAATGTATTCCTCATCCAGTCCCGGAATCCTATGCAGATGCATCTCAATCGGATTGCAGTTGAATGTAGGAAGAAACTCAGCCGGAATGATATCGTTGTGAAGGACTATCCTCAACTGCTCTTGATCCGCCCAGTGAGGTACCTGTGACGGATGCGACACGACAAGAAAGACATTCCTTATGAAGGGCATCTTTGTTTCGATTCCCCTCAGAAGATATTTCAGAGTGCCCCAATCACGGAAACGCTTTTCCATCACCGGCACGTTTGTCGTCCTTTCATAATCCCGCTTCCAGGCAGGATCGTTACCGTCCACATATGTGATTACTGCATCCATATTATTCTTCTCCGAATATTTCTTTTATGTACAAAGGATAGTGCAATGACTTTCTGATCTGATCCTCAGACGGCAGTTTCCTCCAGTCTCCATATATATGGGTAAGGTATGCATCAGTATTTCCCGGCACAGGGAACTCTATGCCCTCAAACTCCATTTTTGATAGAGGGAAGATATCGTCCTTATAGAATGCGCTCTTGTAGAAACCCATACCCAGACAGATACGATACTGGTTTTTCGGATTATATATGCGTCCTGCAAGTCTCGACAAAGGTATCAGCAGACCGAAATTAATGACCTGCACAATCTTGTTAAGGAAGTGTCTCAATGCTGCATTCTTCACATACTGTGTCGGATGTATCATATTGAGATAGAAGAATTTCGCCATGTGAGAACCAAAGCGGTTAGACTTCTCTATATAGAATACGTCAAGACCTACTCCTTGATACTTGAAATATACCGATCTCGGGTCAGTGGCAGGCACGGGATCCTTCTTCTTGCGGAATTTGCCGAAGATATTGACATGGTCGGGATCAGTCTTCAGGCACTGATAGAAATACTCTTCACTGACAAGTTCCGTAAGCACCTTCTCCAGTTTCCTGAAGTCTTCCTCGAACATGTTGACATCAATATCATCGTCCCAAGGTATAAAGCCCTTATGACGCGCTGCGCCCAGCAATGTGCCGGAACAGAGCCACCACTTTATATCGTGCTTCTCACATATTTCGGCGAAAGCCACCAGGACGTCCAGCATCTCCTTCTGGTCGCGTCTCAAAGCAGACCCCTCTGGATTATACACTCTCATTACTACAAGTTATTTGATCAAATAGTTTTCTCCATTTTTCTGTAATCTTGTCCGGCGAATACCTCTGACGCTTCACCACAGAGTTTCTGCGTATGCGCATCTTTTCGTCTTCGCTCATCGTCGCTATCCTTACCAGCGTATCCGCATACTCCCTTTCATCGAACGGAGGCACGATAAAACCGCACTCGCCGTCCGGTTCAAGAACTTCAATTATTCCTGCCGTGCAACCGAAGGCAATACCGATACATCCGCGTGCCTGCGCCTCACTAAGGGCAAGCCCCCAGCCTTCAGTAAGTGAGGTCATAGCCACTATCGATGCCTTGTCATAATACCGGCCGACATCCTTCTGCATACCCTCGAAGGACACTCTTTCCAGCTTCAACTCCTCCGCCATGGCCTTAAGCATCGGAGCGTCAGGTCCGTTGCCAACCAGCACCAGACGCCATTCAGGAAGGCGGTCCTGCACCATGCCCCATATCCTGAGAAGGCTGTCAATCCTCTTGGACCAATTCTCGAACCGTCCGCAGAACAGCACTACCTTTTCCTTATCATAGTTCACCTCCTCCAGCGTGTACTCCGGATTTTCGATTGCATATATATGCGATTTTTCAGGATCGATTCCCAACTCAGCAGCTGTCTCCAACTTATATGGCTGGCAAAGCACAGTATATGCATCGCAGCCGCTATACTCCTTCAACGTGCGGAACACCGCCTTTCTTTTAGCCAAAGACCCATCCTCATACCTCTTTCTGTTGAACATGTACCACATCAGTTTTCTCACCACCCCTTTCTGTCTTCGGTATGTGATTGCATATCTCTGCCAGAAAGGCTCGCCGTGACATGCCACAACAGTCTTGACCCCTGTTCTTTCCTTGATACCCTCAATGCCGGGTATGGACTTCCCCACCTGTACCAGGATATCTATTTCATCTTCCTTTATATACTGCTCAATCTGCTGAGCTCTTCTGGAAGGGACTGCCTGTGTCGGAATCTGTCTCAATATAAAGATGCCTTCCATATCATCCGTAATAAGAGAATCAGCTATTCTCGAAGCATAGACATATACCTTATAACCGTTCAAAGTGCTCAGATAAGTGGCAATATCGACAGTGACTCTTTCAGCTCCACCAGCAGGGAAATTATTATGTATGAAAGCGACCTTTACCATCCTAATCCTGATATCTTAAGATTATCTTTCTTACCGTATCGGATATTCTCTTTGCAGCATCGGTCGCAGCCTCGAATGTCTCTGCAATATTCTTGTATTTCATAAGTTCGATCGGATCGCTCTCATGTGTGAAGACATATCCGATATATTCTGCAAAAGTATCATCTGCAGCATGCTCAAGCTCTGTAATACGTTCGCATTGGATCGCTATCTGTGCATAATTCTTCTTGATGTCACCAAACAGAAGCATGATCTTCTTGATTGAATCTGCTTCAGCATGAATATACTGTGCAAAATCTACAATCTGTGAATCGAGCCTCTTAGGCATGTAAAGAGGAATGGACTTCGCAGAATCATTGATGTTGTCAAGAAACTCATCGATGCTCATGGCGATATTCTGTATATCGCTTCTGCGTATCTTCCTCAAGATAACCTCGAAGAGTTGTTCATGGAACTCGGTAAGAAGGGCATCACCCTGTACTTCGCAAGCCTTGATCTCTCTTTCAAGCTTTCTCCACCTTACCGGATCCATAGTTTCCGTCATCTCACATAAAGCAGCAGATGCATGAAGCAGATAAGTTGCCTGCTGCGTCAGAACCGACAGAAAAAGTTGGTTCTGCGAGCCGAATCTTCTGAAGAAATTTCCAATACCCATTGCATTAAATCTTAGATATCTTTCAAATTTATAATCTTTTTGTCGAAAATCATAAAAAAAGTGCGTTTGGCCAATCAGTTATGAAGAAAAACACCCGGCTAAAATAAATTTTTAAAGGCTAAAATAAATTTTAGTCTCACATAAAAAAATGCAAAACCGATAAAGAAAAGAAAATACTGGATTATCTTTTTTATAATCTGATGATGTTACGGTGAGGAGGGCTTAGTTTTGCGGAAAAATATGATGAAGCACGCATCGACACTTTTACTTGCCTTGGTTTCCTGCATCATATGCGAGGGCAGACCTTATGAAAGAAAAGAACCTGTCAGCATGGTAGCAGCAGATATAGGAGCAGTGATCAAAGAGGACTGTATCCGGCTTTCGATCGGACATGTAATCTCGGACAGGTGGTCGGTAAGTACGACTGCGATGTTTGACATAGACAGATACAAGCCGCAAAGAACAGAAGAAGAAGCAATGCACGATAATGAATTCGGCAGTACCGGAACAGAATCAGACAACTGCCCATGGAGCGGTTTTGCTTTGCAGCATTGGACACAAAAGACGTATGAGGGAGGTTATATAATGATAGGATGCAAATGCATGGAAGATATGGATGCAGACTTCAGGATAGGATGCGGGTATCTTATGCCCGTCGCGTGCGGATTGAAGGTTTCGGTATCCTTTGAAGCTGACCTCATAGCCAGCAGCATCAGAAGGAAAATGACGGGAAACGGATTGACAATAGAGTTATGTTATATGTTTTGATATGAAAAAGACAGCAGAAAGCAGAGGTCGGGGGAAGAATGTTCTCAATTCAGATTCTACTCAGTTAAATAGTTCAAATTATTCTAAGCTCATTCTGAGCACTTTAATGACCTTGCCTATCCTTCTCCCGGCACTGTTTTCAAGCTGTATTGCCGATGATGGTCAAAATGGTATCATTACGGAAAACAGACTTATGAATATATCCGTAAACAACGGTTCCCGAACAATACATGAGCTTGACATCTTCACATTCAATAATGACACACTCAGACAACTTGATTCTTACATGAGATTCTCCTCATGTGACAACGGATATGTATCGCTCAGCACTCAAAACGGATCCAAGATCGTGTTCGCATGCGCCAACAGTCAGAGATCCGCATACGAATGGGCAGAAATAAATTCGCGCGCCGCAATGGACAAGATATGCGCAGACCTCAGATATGAAAACCCAGAAAGTCCGTTGATGACAGGAGAAGCAATGATTGAAGCAACAAATTCCGGGGAGGCATCTTTGAAACTTCAGCCGCTTATGAGCGAAATAGTACTGCGTTCTGTCAGGTGTGACTTTACTGGCATACAGTTTAAAGGCTCCGTCATAAGAAATGCTAAAGTATATCTGACAAATGTCAACTCAAGATGCAGCATTACTGCAGAAGGATCGGTTCTTCCTTCCCATATAGTGAACGGAGGCGGACTGAACATGGAAGACACTGAAGAGTTCAACTATCCGGAGATGCTTCTGCAGAAGCTTGACACCGACATAACAGACGTACGGTTGCAGACGGATATAAGCCTTTTCTGTTATCCCAGCGCCGCCCCGGAAGAAAGTCCAGGCACGCCGTACACCAGGCTTGTGCTTGAAGGTGAGATAAACGGCACGACATATTGGTGGCCGTTGAATATCAACAGGGATGAAAACTGTGATGAAAAAGGCATCTACCGTAACCGCAGATACATATATGACCTGACAATCCTCAGACCAGGATCATCCGACCCGGATGCTGTCATTGAAAAAGAAAGTGCAGAAATCAAGATGGAGACAAGACCATGGGACGAAAAAGAAGAGTATTCCGTATACTTCTGACATTCATAGGCTTAAATGCCTGTGCAACACAGGAAGAAGAGGGGAAGAGTGCAGAAGATATTGTCTGTACAATAAACATCACATCAGGATGCACATATGGTTGTTCGAAGGCTGAGACTTCAGAAGAATACAGCATCCGGGATCTTAATCTGCTCGTATTTGAAAACGGATTTCTATATGAGAACATCCGGGTACAAGAAGCAGATGCCCCCGGATACAGCCTGTCAGTAAGTCTCCTAAAAGGACATGTGTACTCATTCTTTGCCACCGCTAACTTCGGAGAAGACATCTATCTCAACAGGTGGGAAGATATACAGGATCTCTACTATGAAATGAAGGATAATTCCGGCTTTAGCGGCGGAATACCGATGACAGCATCAGCTGAAGATCTGATGATTGACGGACAAAAGGAAATCGGTCTTGAACTGATACGGATGGCAGCTGAAATCAACATCAGTCTGAACCGTGGAATGCTTTCCAAAGGGGTAGAGATGGAAGTACGGAAAATCCGGATCGGCAATTTTCCGAAATATTGCAGCGTGACCGGTAAAAACAAGGTTGCAAACTCATATGACTGCTTCAGGAAAGGATTTGAGATGGATGAACAGAAATGTATTCCGCTGAACATAAAAGGTAAAGGTGGTCTAAGTGACGAAGTATCGATGTATCTTCTGGAAAACATGCAGGGCAACTTCCCATATGATATAGGAGAAGACGAAGAAAAGGTATTCGATCATGACGATCCTATGGCAGACAGATGCTCATACGTCGAACTGGAGATATTCTACAGATCCGACGATATGATAAGTTATGACAGCAATCTCATATACCGGTTCTATCTTGGAGGAGGTCTTGGCGACCTTGATGTACAAAGGAACTGCCGTTACAGCATTACCGTCACCCCTGAAGACGACGGTCTGTCAGGCAACGGATGGAGAGTGGACAAAAGCGGTATAGGGCCGTCAGTACCTTATTTCGAGATTCTGCCTGGAGATTATATCGAGGGATGTGTGGGAGATGAGATTCATATCAGCTGCGTTTTCTATCCGAGAAGCGCAGCATTCGAAATAGGGTATGATGAACTGAATTATGACAAGAGCAAAGGTCTGTATGATTATGCAGTTGATGGGGACGGATACGGAGTCACCCTGTTCCTGAAAAATACAGGAACCGGTCTTGTCCGTATGAGTGCAGGAGACCCGGTCAATATGAGCGGGACTGTAATTATAAAGGTAGATCCTTAATGCAGATATTCTGCCGTATGGGAAGTCTCGCAGTTCAGAAGATCTTCCGGTGTACCGGCAAAGACAAGATTTCCTCCAAGATCACCAGCTTCCGGACCAAGGTCTATAACCCAGTCAGCAGCACGGATCACATCCAGATTGTGTTCAACAACAACAATTGTATGCCCCTTGGAAATCAACGCATCAAAAGATTTGAGAAGCTTTTCCACATCATAGAAATGAAGTCCTGTAGTAGGCTCGTCGAAGATGAAGAGAATCCTCTGTTTCTTGGACCTGGAAGCATTCTCATTACTCATGGACAGGAAATAGGCAAGCTTGATTCTCTGGCTCTCTCCGCCCGAAAGAGTACTGCTGCTCTGACCGAGTTTTATATATGACAGTCCCACATCAACGAGAGGCTGGAGTCTCTCTGCAATTCTTCTGGCGACAGGATCATCCTGTGACCCGAAAAATGAGATTGCCTGTTCTACGCTCATGTTCAGGATATCATCGATATTCACTCCTTTATACTTCACCTCAAGTATTCCAGGCTTGAATCTTTTTCCACCGCATGATTCGCAGACCATCGACACATCCGCCATGAACTGCATACCTATCTTTACAAAACCTTCTCCCTGACATTCCGGACAACGTCCTCCATCCATATTGAAAGAGAAATGGGACGGAGTATATCCGTTCATCCTGGCATACTGCTGGTCTGAAAGAAGCTTACGGATATCATCATATACTTTCAGGTATGTGACAGCATTTGACCGGGAACTTTTTCCTATCGGATTCTGGTCGACATACTCGACCTGAGTGATCCGGTCCAGGTTGCCGGAGAGACCTCTGAATGTACCGGGAGCAGCACCTGCCTGGTTGAGGTGACGGTACAATGCCGGATACAGGATATCTCCCACAAGAGAAGACTTTCCGCTTCCGCTTACTCCGGTAACAACTGTCAGGACACCTAAAGGGAACCTGACGTTGATATCATTCAGATTATGCTCCATCGCCCCTTCCACATCAATGCTGTACGTCCATGAATGCTTCTTTCTTGCATATCTTTCCCGTATACCTCCAAGGTACTGCAAGGTCAGAGATGCTGTCTCCTTGGCAGCTTCAGCATCATCTATTCTTCCGGTATAGACAATTTCGCCGCCGTTGACACCTGCTTTCGGTCCGATATCTATCAGAAGATCAGCCGCACGCATGATTTCCTCATCATGCTCTACCACGACAACTGTATTTCCGATATCACGCAGACGCTTCAACACCGATATAAGTCTATCCGTATCGCGGGGGTGCAGACCTATACTTGGCTCATCGAGGATATAAAGTGAACCTACAAGAGAACTTCCCAATGCGGTCACAAGGTTTATTCTCTGACTTTCACCTCCAGAAAGAGTATTGGAGGTTCGATTGAGAGTAAGATAGCCTAATCCGACATCCTGAATATATTTCAGTCTTGATACTATCTCCTCTATCGCCTTGGCAACTATCTTATGCTCCCAGTCTGATATATCTATGTTTTCAAAGAAAGAAAGAAGCTGTCCGACGTTCATGCAGAGAAGTTCATGGATAGTCTTTCCGCCGACCTTTACATACAGAGCCTCTCTCCTCAATCTGCTGCCTCCGCACTCTTTGCATACCGTCCTGCCGGAATATCTGCTGAGCATATATTTATACTGGACCTTATAGCGGTTCGACTCCACCCAGCGGAAAAACTCATTGATTCCGATAATCGAATCATCCTCAGTCTCAGCTGATTGACCTTTCCAAATCAGGTCCTTCACTTCCTGACTGAGATTGCAATAAGGCTCGAAGATCGGGATACCGTACCTTGACGCATTGCGGATCAGCTGATCCTTGAACCATCCCATCTTGTCACCTCTCCAGCATGCGATAGCCCCGTCATATATGGTCTTGCTCTTATCAGGAACCACAAGGTCCTCACTGATACCGATAATCTGTCCAAGTCCTCCGCAGACCTGGCAGGCGCCTAACGGACTATTGAAACTGAAAAGGTATTCATCCGGCTTGACAAACTCCATCCCGTCAGCCTCGAATCGGTTTATGAAATTCCTGATCTCCACATTTCCGGATACCTCCTTTCTCACGACCATGGCTCCTTCTCCCTTATCGAAAGCCGAATCAATCGAAGAATGAAGCCTGGTCTGAAGATCTTCCCAGTCAGTCTGAGAAAAAGAAGAGCCATCATCTGACACAGGAAGTCCATCCTGCATTGCAGGAATCCTCAATCTGTCTACAAGAAGATAAAGTTCATCAGGATACTCCCCGGTCTGGGCCATTCTCATCACATCTTCAATACGCACGGCACGGTCGGTGAAGAAACGCGAATATCCTTCTTCCTTCAGCTGGAGCATAAGTTCGACCTTGTCATTCCTGTATTTCCAGTTCAGATCGGCAAGAATATAGACGGCTGAAACTTCTTCTCCGAAAACATATGCCATGACATCATTGACCGTATGACATTTCACCTCTTCTCCGGATATCGGAGAATAGGTACGCCCGATACGGGCGAATATCATTCTCAGGTAATCGTATATCTCTGTACTTGTAGCGATCGTAGAACGAGGGTTGCGGGTATTCACCTTCTGTTCGATCGCTATTGCGGGAGGGATACCCTCGATCAGCTCGACATCAGGCTTGGACATACGGCCGAGGAACTGTCTTGCATAAGATGACAGACTCTCCGCAAAACGTCTCTGACCTTCGGCAAAAAGGGTATCGAAAGCAAGCGAGGACTTACCCGAACCGGATATGCCCGTTATGACAACGAACTTGCCGCGCGGTATTTCTACAGTCACATCTTTCAGATTATTTACCTTGGCCCCTTTTACCAGTATGTTTCCGTTTTCTGCCATCTTCTGATTTTTTCAAAGCTTACAAATTTACAAAAATTGCTGTTCCTTTGCAATATCTGCACAAAAGCCACATGAAAGTAAGAGGCAAAAACAAATATTAGTCTTTAAAAATTAATCTTTATTACTATAAAATAAATTTTATATGTAGCAGCGAGACAAAGAAAAAGAAAAAATCAAGAAATGTTTTTTATAATCTGACAATGGTTCAGATAAGGCGGAATAATTTTGGACCAAAATATTTTTGCCATGAAAAACACATTTCATTTATTATCAGCCATTGCGCTCATTCTTCTTACTGCTGCATGCGAGATTAAAATAATCCAGGACAGCCCTGATGAAGAAACTTCGGACGGATATTCCACGGTCCGCATCAGCTTTTCCGAACCGGGAAACACCAGGAGCTCGATATCACCCGACGAATCAAAGATAGAATTCATCAAAGTATTGGCATACATGGACGGCCAACTTGTCACTTGTGCTAAAGCTGACGGAAATGAAGACATCGAACTTGAACTGAGGCAAGGAGTGTATAATATCTATGCATTGGCAAATATGCATGGATACGCAACCCCTGTTCATGAAAGCGAGATTATTGAAAGCACTTATAGAATCAACTCCATAGAAGACATTGCGGATACCATACCCATGTGCGGGTCCGGTGAAATAACACTTCATGCAGGAGATAATGAAGAAATGGATATCGTCCTGGAAAGACTTGTTTCAAAGATACTGTTGTCAGTAAACACCGGAGTTCTTGAAGGGTTGGAGATCACCTCTGTCAGACTTTGTCAGGGAGCCGCAGTACTGCGTCCTTTCATGGAAGGCGGAAGCCGGGTCCTGGACAGATCGGAAACAGGCAATGGAGATTATGCCAGCAGCATTGACCTCGAAAAGTTGAACAACGGAAGAAGTGTCTTATTCTACATTCCGGAAAATTGTCAGGGAGTCCTGTTGCCCGACAATAGTGATCCATGGCAAAAGTCACCGGAAAACATCGGAGATGCTGCATACCTTTGTACATACATTGAAATGAAATGCAGATGGCTGGACTCCGCTGATTATGAAGGGGAAGTCACATACAGGTTCTACCTTGGAGAAAACGCGGTCACCGATTTCAACATCAGGCGTAACAGCGTCCATAACATGACCCTGTTCCTGCAGGAAAACAGTCTGGAAAAGATATGCTGGAAGATAGATTCTTCCGATATGGGTATAGCCAGATGGGGTGTTGAATCCAATCTGGATGACAATTTCCACAAGCCTGACGAATTCTATATTTCTGAAATGATCCTAATAGACTTCAGATTTGATGACAAAGGGGAAAAGTACTGGAGCAAGAGAGACTACGGTTTCAGTCTCAAAGGAATCGACTCGGAAGGAAAGGAGAGCATCCGCTTCAACAAATTTGTCAAAAAATCTGACGGATCGTTTTATGCGGTAGGAACCTGCTATAGAAAAGGAGATTTCCGTATTGTGATGGTCAGCGACGAAACCGGGGAAGTTGTATATGAAATGAATTCAGGAAAGATAAATGTTCCCAAGATAGTGATCGGTCCGGATGGCGTTTATGATGACGAACCGGTCGAAAGTCTGGGAAGCAGCATCAAGTTGTCCGTCAATGGAGGAAAAAAGGAATTCTGCCTGTATCTTACTGATGATGATGGGTACAACCTTAACCAGGGACATTTCTACGGGTGCGACACGGAGCTGTGCGATTGGGAAATAGAACTGTACAACGACACCTATTCATACACTCTTTCTGACAAAGCGATCATCCAGAGGGAATACGGAACACCTTGTTCCGACAGCTACGCAGTCAAATACAGCATAAAGATTTCAAATGACGGCAAAGACTCCGGATGGAACGAAAGACTTACGGGCAGCCTCGGAGAGAATGTGCTGAGGCTGGAATGCTGCGAGAACATTTCCGGCGCGTATGAAACGGATGACATATCTTTGTCTGCCAGTGACATAACAGTAACGATGAAGCCGGTGACAAGTGAAGTAAAGGACCTGTTCGGAACCGAATTCATGTATGTAGTAAAGAACAGTTCAAAGATTCCTTTTACTATTACCGGAATCAAGGAAAATAGTCTCTACTCCAAGGATAAACCTGATGACGACAGGTTATGGGATGTAATATGTCCTCCTGTGCCCGACTTTATCTGCACATATGAGCTCATTGTTTCAAAAATGGCTTCTACTCATTGTTCTTTCGATTCTTCTTCATCGGCATCGTATGTAAAAGGTAATGAAATATGGTATGCAGCTGATGATGACGGCATAGATCAGTCTTCAATTCCAAACCAGCTCAGCCTGTTCCACGTACTCAAAGCAGAAACGACCTATCCATGTACGGATCCGCCTGCCATAATCGGCAGTCAGATACTGGACGGAACATCTTCTGATGTGGAAAAATACGGAAACACCGGATTCAGGAATGTGGGGATGAAGTTCTACAGCGGAACAGAACTTTACGAAGACTATAACAGTTATGACAACCTGTATACTGACTTCAAGTATTATGGTGATCTTCAGACGCCGGAAGGCATAGAAATGATCAACGATATAATAGAGATAACCTTCAGTATCAATGAGAAGAATGAAATACTGGCGGTAGCATCCGAGCCTGTCAATATCAGTCTGAGTCTGGACGGTACCTTATACGGACATATCAGATGCGTCACCTCACAGGATCCTTTCGATACGGTATGGGGGCATTACTTCACAGACCAGACCGGTTTTTCCGCTTCAGGAAATTACTCTTTGGGTACAAGCCCTGTAGCGATCAGTTCCACCTGTCTGACTCAGGCACTGACAGATCTGCGGGAAAAGAAATACTACTCTGCCTTAGACGTAACCAAAGCCTCAGAATTCAGGGATCCGGGGTACTACGGAAGTACCACTATCCGGGAATATCTGAAACCGAACGGATTGGATATTGCAATAAACATTACTCCGGTCAACGGTAAGGCTTATGCTGTAAAGTTCGATGGTACTCTGAGCTACGATTTCAAGACATCCTCCCCTGTTACGTGGAACGGTCTCTGGACTTCGAGCAAGACGATGGTACCTTCTACATATTCCGGCTTTGACAATAAGCTAAGCAAGTACGATTGTCCTGCAGGAGAAGTATTCAAGGCAGAAACAGTAATTCTGTCACCACAGGTATCATTCTCCAAGAACCATGACATATACTACATCACCGGAGAATAGAACCAGAGGTTATTCCGCTGCCTTGAGACGCTCTGCATTCTCGGCAATCTGGAGCTGGTCGATCACTTCCTGGATAGCACCGTCCATGAATACCGGAAGGTTGTACATGGTATAATTGATACGGTGGTCTGTCACACGGGACTGCGGATAGTTGTAGGTACGGATCTTTGCTGAACGGTCACCACCCGCAACCATAGTCTTTCTCTTTGCTGAAATCTCTGCAAGATACTTCTCATACTCCATGTTATAGAGACGAGTTCTCAATTCCGCAAGAGCCTTGTCAAAGTTCTTGAGCTGGGACTTCTCATCCTGACACTGAACCACCAGACCTGAAGGAATGTGGGTAAGACGGATTGCTGAGTAGGTTGTGTTGACCGACTGACCGCCAGGACCTGAAGAGCAGAATGTATCCTTTCGGATATCATTCATATTAAGCTCGATATCGAACTCATCCGCTTCAGGGAGCACCGCCACGGACGCTGCTGAAGTGTGGACACGACCCTGGGTCTCGGTCTGAGGAACACGCTGCACGCGGTGCACACCTGACTCATATTTGAGTACTCCGTAAACGCCGTCACCCGAAACCTTGCAGACGATTTCCTTGAATCCGCCGGCAGCACCTTCGGCCTGGCTGGTAATCTCCATTCTCCAGCCGCGTGTCTCTATGAACTTCGAGTACATACGGAAAAGGTCACCTGCAAAGATAGCTGCCTCGTCACCACCTGAACCACCACGGATCTCAAGAATCGCATTCTTGCTGTCCTGAGGATCTGCAGGAATAAGAAGAAGCTTGATCTTCTCCTCCCATTCAGGAAGCGTCGGCTCGATCTCAGCTATCTCTTCCTTCGCCATCTCTCTCAGATCTTCGTCCTTCTCTGTTGCGAGGATCTCCTTCGCCATCTCATAGTTCTCGAGAATCTTCTTGAACTCGTTTCCTGTCTCAATGATAGGGGTAAGTTCCTTGTACTCCTTGTTGAGCTGAACGAACCTCTTCATATCCGAAATGACCTCAGGATCAGAAAGCTGAGCCTGAAGCGCCTCGTATTTTTCCTGAAGGCCCAAAACCTTCTCCAAAAGTGAATTATCTGCCATATATAACGTTTATTTTATCTTCTTTATCCAACAACGGCGACGCAGCCACAGTTCTTTTTCATAACGGGACCATACGCTTACAGCCGTATTTGTCTCAATCTGAGGATTTGCCAATGCCCATTTCGCTCCGCACGCCTTATATTGAGCGGACATGGTTTCATGGATAAGCGCCGAGACCCCTGTGTTCTGCCACTTCGGCGCTGCACCTTCAATCATAAGGTCTACCAGAGTAAAATCTCTCATCGCCTTAATGACATGGTACCAACCGAACGGGAAAAGTCTGCCTTTTGCCTTCTGCATCGCTCTTGACAGCGACGGTATCGAAATGCCGAAAGCCGCCACTTCATCATCCTCATCCAGAATAACGCAGCACAGTCTGCTGTCCAGCTGCCCTATTATCTGGTCTATCTCCTCCTCTATCTCTTCTTCGGTAAACGGAATGAAATTGTACACGTTACCGTCAAAAGACTCATTGTATGTCCTGAAGAACCTGCGCACCATCTCCCGATCTTTCTTGAGAGCATCGAAATCAGCGACATGCAGACGATACCTCTGCATAAGCCTTGCTGATATTGCATTCAGTCTTTCATCAAGATCATGGTCTGCAGGAACCATATATTGTATCCAGTCACATTCCTTTTCAAAGCCCAGGCCCTTCACGATATCCACATAATACGGATAATTGTAAAGGCATGAAAACGGAGCAAGCTTGTCAAAGCCTTCTACAAGCATTCCCTGACGTCCCAAGGTATTGTAATGCAAGGGACCGTGGATCTCTTCCATTCCTTCTTCCCTGGCCCACGACTCCGCAGCATCAAAAAGGGCACGGGCCACTTCCATATCATTTATCAGATCGAACCAGCCGAACCTTATCCTTTTCGTTCCGTACTTCTCGTTGTACCTCGGGTTGATGACTGCGCATATCCTTCCTGCAACCTTACCGGAAGCATCTTCCGCAAGCCACATCCTGCGTTTGCAATACTTAAGAGAAGGGGCATGCATGAGCTCGTGCTCCTGACCCTTTCTCAAAGGCGGGACATACTGTCCGCAACCTTTGTAAAGAAGTTCAGGAAACCTGATGAACCTGTCAAGATCCTTTTTGCCTTTTACTTCTCTTACCGAATACAACATCCTGCAAAGATAAACAATTAATTGTCTTGTTGAAAGAAGTGAAACATCTTTATTTTACAGCATCCTGTCTGGTACCCATCAGATGCTGTATTGCCGCTTGCGCGCACACACATCCGAATACTGCCGGAATGTACGAGATCGTACCGACCTGAGACTTCTTGTTCCTGTCCTCGCACGGCACTATTGACTCCTTGTCCGGAAGTTCCTCGGAAAAAACCACCTTGAAGCCGTTCTTTATACCCATATGTCTGAGACGCTTGCGGACTATGTATGCCAGCGGACAGTTGAAGGACTTGGACACATCAGTGATACGCACCTTTGTAGCATCGAATTTAGCTCCCGCTCCCATTGAGGACACCAGAGGAATAGCATTATCCATACAATATTTTATCAGATGCAGCTTCGGTGACAATGTATCGATTGCGTCGACTAGGAAATCTATCCTGTAAGAGCCCAGCACATCTCCCGCCTTCTCCGCTTCAAGATATTCGGGGATTATCGTCAGGTCCAGTTCCGGGTTTATATCCTTCAGACGGGCAGCCAGCACCTCACACTTAGGCTTTCCTACAGTCGAATCCAGAGCAAGGAGCTGACGGTTCTTGTTGGTCAGCGACACGTCATCGCTGTCCAGGATGATCAGATGCCCTATTCCTGCGCGCACTATCATCTCGGCAGCATAGCCTCCTACGCCACCTACTCCGATCACAGCAACTGTGGAATTGCGGAAATGGTCCAGCATTTCCTCTCCCACCAGCATCGCTGTCCTTTCCTGCCAGTCGTATATCATAGACCTTTAGCTTTACCCTCATCCCAGATAGCGTCCATCTCAGCGAGGGTCATATCCTTCAGATTACGTCCCTTGCGTATGGTCTGTTCCTCGAGATAGGTGAAACGGCGACGGAACTTTGCGCATGTTCGTTCAAGAGCTGTATCCGGGTTAAGTCCGTAAAGCCTTGCAGCATTGACTGTAGCGAAGAGAAAATCACCGAGTTCATCCTCCGCACGATCATACGCTGCAGACTTCTCCTCTTCGGTCTGAGCGGCAGCCATTGCATCAAGTTCAGCCTGATACTCTCCCATCTCTTCCTTGACCTTATCCCATACATCCTCCTTCTTCTCCCAATCAAATCCGACACCGCGCGCCTTATCCTGCATACGATATGCCTTTAGCAGAGGCGGCAGTCCGTCGGGAACTCCGGAAAGCACACGTTTGTTTCCGTCTTTCTCCGTCGTCTTCAACATCTCCCACTGCTTTATCACATCCTCCGCACTGCCTACCTCAGCAGATGAAAACACATGAGGATGGCGATAAATCAGCTTGTCACACAGAAAGTTGATCACATCAACAATATCATAATGCTGCTTTTCTTCTCCGATCTTGGCATAGAAAAGCACATGGAGAAGAACGTCACCAAGCTCTTTGGAAAGCTCGTGTTCCTGCCCCTTTAGGATAGCATCGCTCAATTCATAGACTTCCTCCAATGTCTGCGGACGCAAAGATTCATTTGTCTGCTTCCTGTCCCAAGGACATTTCTCTCTCAGTTCATCCAGCACATCCAGAATTCTTCCGAATGCCTGCAATTTTTCATCTCTTGTATGCATAAACCTTATTATAATAATGCAAAAATAATAATAAAAACACTATCTT
>JAFVMQ010000060.1 GCA_017506825.1 Bacteroidales bacterium | reverse complement strand
TTAGGCTGATGGGACATATGATGAAGGACCTGCTCACCATAACGGAGGACGGTGTGGCATACATCGTGCTCGACAGAAAGACCCAGGAAAGCTACTGCGTTTCGGAAGGCGATACCGAAGGTTTTGTGAACATGCCGCTTTCCATTGCATCAGTCCGCATGAGTCTGCTGCTGAAGGAGGACGGAGACAGGATAAGGGTTTCCATCAGATCGAAGAAGGGCACATCGGCAAACATGTGCGCAAGAAAGCATTTCAACGGTGGCGGACATGAAAATGCAGCAGGAGGAAGGCTGTACATCCCTGAAAATGTCGCAAGCATCGAAGATGCAGGCAGATATATTGAAACACATACACACACATTTCTTACAGAGGAGAATGGAAATTAAAGGAAAAATACTGGCGCTGGTACTGCTTCTCGCAACAGCCAGCGCATGCATGAAGACAAAGCTTGAAGAGTCCTACAACAAACAGGAGGACAAGATCGACTCTTACCTTAAAAGCAAGATGCTGGTCAAAAGAGATTCGTCCTGGACAGATACACTTGGATTCAAACTGGATACCACGGCACTGGAAGATGGAGGAATGAAGATCGACACCTCATGGACAGTCGAGAAGCATGACACCAGCTGGACAGACACATTGCGCGTAATCCGCAACGGAGGAGCGAACAGGATCGTACTCAAGGAAGGAGAAGGCGAACCGTTGAACAGAAACGGCTTCGTGTCATTCTATTATGCAGGATACACATTTACAGGCAGCTTCAATGCTTCCGGTCTTTTCGTGACTAACCATCAGGCGACTGCAGAACAGGCAAAATGGAATCTCACCGATGCAGACAATGCCTTATACGAGATAAATCTTGCAGATGAAAAACTGATCCAGGGTCTCAAGGACGGACTTTACGGCGTAAAGGCCGGCGAGGAATGCGAAATCCTGTTCAATGGAAAATATGGCTTCGGCAATGAGGTGTTTGGCATAATTCCTGCAAACTCCGCCCTACTCTATAAAATTTGGGTAGTCGGAGTAGCAAATGATTAGTGCGTACCACTATTTTTATTATCTTTGTAGGTTTAAATTCAACAAGTAAATGAGAAAGATTATTGTATATGCCTTTTGCATTGCTTCAGCACTTATGTTTTCGGGATGTGCAAAGCACGTAGCAAGCGGCGTGAATGACGCTGAAAAAAGATATTTCGATGCGTGGATGCAGGTCAACCATCCGGACGCTCAGCCTTCCGGACTGGGCGTCTATATCATTGATGAAGAAAAAGGAGATGGCATAGAAGTTCAGGACGGAGGATATGCGCTTGTCGACTATACTATCACTGATCTTGAAGGGAACATCTCGTCATACACGGAAAAGATCACTGCAAAGCAGCTCGGAGAATATGACACGACATACTTCTACGGAGCCAGATTCCAGTCGACAGGCAAAGGAACTCTCGCCATGGGTGTATTCGAGGCTATTTCCGGCATGAAGGCAGGAGGTTATAGAAGAGTAGTCGTTCCTTCATGGCTCATGTCCAGCAGCATATATGAGACAGAGCAAGAGTATCTTGACAATACAACAGGAGGAAGCAGCGCCATCTATGATATCCATGTAAGAGACTTCACAAAAGACATGAACGGATGGCAGATAAACAGAATCGGCGAATATCTTGCAGACAATCAGGACATTTTCACCGGAATGGATGCAGCAGACTCGCTTGCCTCCTATGAGGGATTCTACTACAAGTGTCTTACAGAGCCGACTGACACCTCTTCTTTCCCAAGCGACACGACTATCTACATCAACTATACGGGAAAGCTCCTTAACGGTCTTGTTTTCGATACTACAGACGAAAAGACCGCGAAAGACAACGGGCTCTGGTCTGCATCCAAGACATACGGACCGGTAAAGATCAAATGGGGCGAAGAGTATTACGACATAACCATGGGGTCTTCAGGTTCTTCGACGATCGAGGGATTCGCGCTCACTCTCTGGCAGATGCGCGCATTCGAGAAAGGTATCGGAGTATTCATCTCTGATTACGGATACGGATCTTCGGGCAGCGGAAAGAGCATTCCGGGATATGTCCCTCTGGTTTTTGAAATCGAATTAGTTTCTGAACCGGAATAAAGCCATGGCAGGACAAACGAACTCAATCCCCACCGAGCTTGGCACGGAAAAGATCGGAAAACTGCTGAAGCAGTATGCCCTGCCGGCAATCATAGCTCAGACAGCTGCCTCACTTTATAATATGGTGGACAGCATATTCATCGGTCAGGGCGTTGGTCCTCTTGCGATTTCCGGACTTGCCATCACATTCCCTCTTATGAACCTGTCGACAGCATTCGGTACCCTGGTGGGTGTCGGAGCTTCGACCATGCTGTCGGTACTTCTCGGTCAGAAGAACTACAAGGCAGCGAACAAGGTTCTTGGAAATGTCGTGACACTGAACACAATCATGGGAGTTGTGTTCATGGCTGCCGCACTTTTGTTCCTCGACCCGATTCTTTATTTTTTCGGAGCAAGTGAAAACACGCTGCCCTATGCAAAGGAATACATCACCATCATCCTGATAGGAAACGTAATAACCCACCTGTATTTCGGACTTAACGCAGCCATGAGGTCTTCCGGCAATCCGAAAAAAGCCATGGGACTGACCTTGTTCACAGTCATATTCAACACCATACTCGATCCGATATTCATCTTCGTCTTCGATATGGGAATAGCTGGAGCTGCATGGGCGACCGTCATTTCCCAGACAATAGCAATGCTGGCGGTAATGTACCACTTCAACGACCGTAAGAAACCTCTCCATTTCGAGAAAGGCATCTTCAGACTTGACACGAGAGTGGCAAAGGATTCGCTTGCAATCGGAATGGGTCCTTTCCTTATGAATGCAGCAGCATGTCTCGTGACTCTCTTCATCAACCAGCAGCTCAGGGATTACAGCGGCGACCTCGGAATCGGAGCATACGGAATATGCAACAGATTCGTATTCATGTTCATAATGATCTGCATGGGTCTGAATCAGGGCATGCAGCCTATTGCAGGATATAATTACGGCGCCCGCCAATATTCAAGGGTAAAGGAAGTGTTCTGGAAGACAGCCAAGCTGGGAATGCTTATGACAACCCTGTGCTTCATATTCGGAATGTTCTTCCCGCGTGCCGCAGTCGGAATCTTCACCCACGACGAACAGCTTCTTGAACTTGCT
>JAFVMQ010000059.1 GCA_017506825.1 Bacteroidales bacterium | reverse complement strand
GAGGCAAATATGTGGAAGAATGCAAAGACAGATGATATTTCATTCTGGTTTGCGAATGACGGCTGGAGTCAGATTGCAAACCCTGAATTCACTGCTGAGAACGGTGTATATACATTGATTATTCCAGAAGGAACAGGTGCGAGCCAGTGGCAGGGTCAGATGGCGATTAATCATACAGGTCTTGTATTGACTCCGGACAAGAAATATGATTTTCAGGTTACTCTTCTTTCTTCAGAGGATCATCCTCACGTTACAGTAAAGGGCTGCTGGGCAGATCCGAATGATATCGATCCAAGCAATGGCAATCCTAAGGATAAGAACGAGGTTGTATATAATAAGGATATTGCTTTGACTGCATACGAGGAGTTCGTATATACTGCGACAGATCTTCCTGGTACTGATATACCGGATTTCAAACTCGTATTTGACTTCGGCGGAGCAGTCGGCGGCTCTGAAGTTGTCATCAGTGGAATTACTCTTTGCGAAAGTGGGGCTGCGAGTGGAGGAAATACTGGTGGCGAGACTGGCGGTCTTGAAATACCAGGAGCGCAGCTTGATCTTCTCGATGCTGCAGACGTGATAGTCGGTACATGGACTTGGGAGGCATCTACAGACGGTCACTTCGGCTGTGGTGATGCGATTGCAAACCCATGCGGCTGGTGGAATGGTACTGCTAATTGCAAGGAGGGTTGCTCGATGTATGATGACCTTATGACCTTCGCTGCTGACGGTACTTACACATATGATCCAGTTGACGGAATGACATTCATGAATACAGGTGTAACCAAGATGAACGACAAGAAGGTTGATAACCCTACAGTTCCCGGATCTGCAGCTCCGGAGGGAGACTTCAGAGTATCAGTAGAGAAGCAGACTGCAACATGGGAGCTTGATGAGTTCGGTGACTTCCCGGCAATCATCCTTCCTGCTGGAACAATCTTCTCATACATTCCTAACGATGCATTCCTTGAGGCACCTGAGCTTTACATCACAGGTGTTTGGGAGAATCAGCTTGAGATTTCTGCCTATACTGCAACCGGTAACAACGGTGGTCCAATCGCTTGGAGATATCGTCTCAAGAGAGTAAAATAATTATGTATATCCAGTCAGGACAAAGCCCGCAATGGGCTTTGCCCTGACTTTTAATTTATTGAAATGAGATTCAAGACTATATTACTGATAGCTGCCCTGGCCGGCATGACAGCCGCCTGCGGCGAGAAGGATCCGCAGGGAGGCGATGCTCCTGAGGTGAAACTGCAGGTGACACCTGCTGAGATATCAGTGTTATCAACCGCTCAGGAAGTCGTTTTGACTGTCGGTGCGGATGCCGACTGGGGAGTGACCCCTATGGACCCATGGGTGAAGACCGTTCCGACCGGAGGCGGAAAAGGGGAGACGGCACTTAAGGTGACTGTGGAAGAGAACAAGACAGGTGATGTCCGCCAGACGACATTGCTCTTCAAGACAGGCTCGCAGAAGATAGAAGTGCCGCTTGTCCAGCATTATAAGGTGACAAGAGTAGAGGTCTCTGACCCTGCTCTCCTTGCGGCATTGCTGAAGAATCTTGACGCAGACGGAGACGGCGTGCTCAGTACCAAGGAGATAGAAGGCGTGACAGAGCTTGATCTTTCCGACGCAGGACTGACTGACATTTCGGAACTGGCGGCACTGTTCCCTGATCTCGTTTCCCTTGACCTTTCAGGAAACGATCTCAAGACGATCGATATCCGGCTGCTTCCTGAACTGAAAACTTTGAACGCTTCCGGAAATTCCGACCTTACTACAATATATGTGTGGTCGGAGTTCATCATGCCTGAAGGTTTCGTCGTACCTGAGGGCGTAGAGTTTGTCGAGCCGGAAATCTATACTCCGGCCGGATACACACTCGTGTGGAGAGATGAATTTAACGATCCTTCATTCGAAATGCCTGATCCGGCGGAATGGTGGTACGAGACCGCCGAACCGGGTTGGGTGAACAATGAACTGCAGACTTACGTTGCCGGACGTACCGGCGATATCGTCACTGCCGATGTGAGTGGCGGAACCTTGAAGATACGTGCAATAAAGAGCGGAAACAGGGTTTATTCGGCGAGAGTGAATACCAGAAAGAACTGGACATACGGCTATTTTGAAGCCCGTATGAAACTGCCGAAGGGCAAGGGTACATGGCCGGCATTCTGGATGATGCCTTCCGTATGGTCAGGATGGCCGGACGGAGGTGAGATCGACATTATGGAACATGTTGGCTGCGTGCCTACTGAAGTGTCGTCATCTATCCACTGCAAATCTTACTACCATGCCATCGGAACCCAGAAGACCGCAGCCCGCAAGATAGCTACCGTAATGGATGAATTCCATACATATGCCCTTGAATGGACTCCGGAATACATCAGGACATATGTGGACGGTCAGCAGCTGTTCTACTACAACCCTGATGACTATGCGCAGGGACGCAATGCCGACACATGGCCTTTCAACAAGCCGTTCGAGATCAAGCTCAACCTCGCATGGGGCGGAGACTGGGGTGGAATGTACGGAGTGGATGAGAGCTGTCTCCCTGCTGTTTATGAAATTGATTACGTTAGAGTGTTTCAACAATAATGAGAATGATTACTAAAATATTTACCATAACACTGCTGCTTGCATCATGCTCATCCGGCACGGAAGACATCACTCCCTCAGGTGGCAACGTTCAGATAAATCCTACAGAGATCGAACTGGATTTTGAAGAGCAGGAGACTTATGTTACGGTAACAGCTGATTCTGACTGGGGCTCTTCGGTTACAGATCCGACATGGTGCACCGTATATCCTACCGGAGGAATCAAAGGCGAGACTAAGGTCAAGGTAAACGTAAAGAAGAATCTTCTTACCGAAGACAGGACCAATACGATAACCTTCAGGACAGCTTCCTCTTCCACCGAGATAAAGCTTGTGCAGAAGACAAGCTCTACCGGTGAGGCTATGTTTGTTCCAGAGGGTTACAGACTCTTCTGGAGCGACGAATTTGACGGTCCGGCATTGAATGCAGACAACTGGACATGCGAGATCGGTCGCGGAAGCAACGGATGGGGCAATGCCGAGCTCCAGTATTATACCGACCGTCCTGAGAATGTCGACGTGCGTGACGGAAAACTTGTGATGACAGCGCGCAAGGAGAACTATCAGGGAGCGACAGCAACTTCAGCCCGCCTGATTACCCTTGGCAAGGTCTATTTCAAATATGGTTATATAACCGCTTCCATCAAGCTGCCTAAGACTGCAGACGGACTCTGGCCGGCTTTCTGGATGATGGGTAACGATTTCAAATCCAAGGGCTGGCCTAACTGCGGCGAGACCGATATCCTCGAGATGGGTCACCAGAACGGAATAAAGAAGGGTACCCAGGAGAAGTTCCTTAATGGAGCCTGCCACTGGGGACAGCCGGGTCATGCCTATTATTCGTATGATCATACCCACAGCTATTCTGTCCAGGACGGTCAGTTCCACACGTTTACATGTATCTGGGATGAGAACCAGGTTGCAATGTACATAGACCTGGATACGGATCCTGATGCAAAGCCATACTTCAAGATGGCTCTCAAGGACTTCGGTGACAACGAATTCCGCAAGGATAATTTCATCCTTCTCAATCTTGCTGTCGGCGGTAATTTCCCTGGTATATGGGATATCAATCAGGTGACTGCATTGAATGACGGTCCGGCGGTGATGGAGGTAGACTACGTGAGAGTATTTCAAAAAACAGAATAAAACATGAAGAGAACACTAAGACTGATGCTTGCAGGCGCTGTTGTGGCTTTGACTGCTTCATGCTCTGCTCCAAAGAGTGAGATCGACAGGAAGGTCGATGATCTTCTTTCAAAGATGACCCTTCGTGAGAAGGTAGGACAGATGAACCAGCTTTCAGGAGGTGCAGAGCTTGCCGCTGTTGCTGCCAAGGGAGAAATGGGTTCGGTACTCAACTGTGTGGATGTGAAGCAGCTCAATGCGATCCAGAAAGCTGCGGTAGAGGAAAGCCGTCTCGGGATACCTGTTCTGATCAGCCGTGACGTAATCCATGGATTCAGGACAATCTTCCCTATTCCTATAGGACTTGCAGCTACCTTCGATCCTGCAATAGCGGAAGAAGGAGCGCGCATCTCTGCAGTTGAGGCGACTGCAAACGGTATAAGATGGACATTCTCTCCTATGCTCGACATTGCACGTGATCCTCGTTGGGGACGCGTGGCAGAAGGTTCGGGAGAAGATCCTTATCTTGATGTGCAGATGGGTGTTGCTATGGTAAAGGGATACCAGGGAGAGGATCTCAGCGATCCTGCATCCATGGCGGCCTGCATCAAGCATTTCGTAGGTTACGGTGCAGCAGAAGGAGGTCGTGACTATAACTCGACCATGATTTCGGAACGTTCTCTCCGAAACACATATTTCCCTGCATTCAAGGCTGCGGCTGAAGCCGGTGCAGCTACCCTCATGACCTCTTTCAATGAGATTGACGGTATTCCTTCGACCGGAAACAAATGGCTTCTTAAGGATGTTCTTCGTGACGAGTGGGGATGGAAAGGAATGGTCGTTACCGACTGGAATTCCGCTGGTGAGATGATAGCGCACGGTTTTTCGCGTGACCTCAAGCATACAGCCGAGCAGGCCATAAATGCCGGAGTGGACATGGATATGATGTCTTACGGATTCATACAGTATGTAGAGGAACTTGTAAAGGAAGGAAAGGTGTCGGAGAAGGATATAGATAATGCTGTACGCAACATCCTCAAGCTGAAGTTTGAACTCGGTCTCTTCGAGAATCCATATATTGACGAAACAGCTTCTGCAAAAGTGGACTATGCACCTGAGCATCTTGAGGCTGCAAAAAAGGCTGCGGTGGAATCTGCAATCCTTCTTCAGAACAAGGGCAATGTCCTTCCTCTGGATAAGGCAAAGACCATTCTCGTTACAGGTCCTCTTGCAGATGCTCCTTACGAGCAGCTCGGTACATGGGCGTTTGACGGACAGCCTGAGCATACGGTTACTCCTCTGACAGCACTCCGCAAGGAATACAATGTGATCTGGGAGCCTGGTCTGAAGTACAGCCGTGACAACGACAGGTCATCTTTTGCAAAGGTCCGTGCAGCTGCTTCAAGAGCAGATGCGGCAGTCGTATTCGTGGGAGAGGAAGCGATTCTTTCAGGTGAGGCCCACTCTCTGTCCAATCTCAATCTCCAGGGTGCCCAGAGCGAACTTATCGCAGAAGTTGCAAAGGCAGGAAAGCCGGTTGTAGTCGTTGTGATGGCAGGACGTCCTCTTACTATCGAGCGTGATCTTGCAAATTGTGATGCAATGCTTTATTCGTTCCATCCGGGAACAATGGGCGGACCAGCTCTTGCAGACCTTATCAAAGGTAAGGCAGTACCTTCAGGAAAGACTCCTATGACCTTCCTCCGTGATGCAGGTCAGGCTCCTTTCTATTACAACCATAATAATTCAGGTCGTCCATGCCACGGTACGGAGACTCTGCTGAATGATATTCCGATTGCTGCAGGACAGACATCCCTCGGATGCACATCTTATTACCTTGATTCGGGTTACGGTCCTCTCTTCCCGTTCGGATACGGACTTTCATACTCTACATTCGAGTATGGTAATCCTGTGCTTGAAAAAGCAGAATACGGAAAGGATGACGTCATCAAGGCAAGCGTAGAACTCAGGAATACCGGAAAATATGAGGCTACGGAGATTGTGCAGCTTTACGTACGTGACCTGGTAGGTTCGGTCGTACGTCCGGTCAAGGAACTCAAGGGTTTCGAAAGAGTGACCCTTGCTCCGGGAGATTCAAAGACAGTCACATTCGAACTGCCTGTATCTGATCTCGCTTTCTGGAACATCGATATGGAATATGTTGTAGAACCGGGTGACTTCAATCTTTGGATTGCAGGTGATTCTGCAACAGGCGAGAGTGTCAATTTCACTATAAGATAATAAGATGATAAAGATGATTCTAAATAATGTACTGGTTTTCCTTGCCCTCCTTATGACAGGATGCG
Organism: Bacteroidales bacterium; assembly: GCA_017506825.1. Lineage (GTDB taxonomy): Bacteria > Bacteroidota > Bacteroidia > Bacteroidales > UBA932 > Cryptobacteroides. The sequence goes on along the minus strand of JAFVMQ010000059.1, from coordinate 6,460 downwards.
GCAAGGAGCAGCCAGTAGAAAAGGAGGAAACAAAGCAGCCTGCCGGATACGCTGAACTTGTCCAGGCGCACAAGGACGGAAAAGTCTTTCTTTCGGCTGAACATCAGTCCGGCACATGTGTCATTTCCTTTACTGACGGTTTTAAGCTGACGGTGTCGGAAAATGAGATGAAGATTCAGGACTGTACCTCGCAGAATCCGTCGGAAGTGAAGGCGGAAAGCGGATGGTGGACCGTAGGCGGGATTTACACGGGGGTAAAGGCTGATTCCTCGCTGTCTGACGAGAATGCGCTTCCGGTCTATGTCTATTTCGACACTAAGACCTTGTACATGTATCTGAGCAACAGGAATGTGCTTTCATTTGCCAGCAAGGCTCTTGAAGACGAGAAGCAGGAACAGGAGGAACTTGACAGAATACAGAACATACCTGTGATCAGGATCACGACTGACGGAGGAGCAGGCATCTACGACAAGAAGAATTATGTAAAAGGAGAGATAAGCATATCTGATCCGGGTAATCTGTACAGTGATGTCAAGGAGTTCACAGCCCGAATGGGTATCAGAGGACGTGGTAATTCTACATGGGGCTGGCCTAAGAAGCCGTGGAAAGTCAAACTTGACGAGAAGGCCTCCCTTCTTGGTATGCCGGCTGACAAGGAGTGGGCGCTTCTTGCCAACTATGCGGACAGGACTCTTGTCAGGAATATAGTGGCTATGAAGCTTTCTGAAATCTGCGGTTTCAGCTGGACTCCGCGTATGCGTAGTGTCGAGGTTTATCTGAATGATGAGTATCAGGGTGTCTATACGCTATGCGAGCATAAGAAGGTTTCTTCCGACAGGGTGAACATCGATGTGGTAGGAGAGTCTGACAACTCAGGAGATGCTGTTACCGGAGGTTATTATCTCGAGATCGAGGAACAGCAGGATGAGACTACATGCTGGTGGACATCGATGGGTGTTCCGATGATGTTCAGCGATCCTGAAGTGCCTACTGCCGAGCAGCTTGCATATGTGACGGGATTGTTCGATAGTTTCGAACAGGCTCTCAAGAACAGGAAATGGTCGGAATCCGACGGATATCCGCAATATATTGATGTGGACTCGTTCATAAACTATTATATTGTTCAGGAACTAACCAAGAACGTTGACGGAAACCTCCGCAAAAGCTCATTCATAACCAAGGAAAGAGGAAAGAAGATGGAGATGTATCATCTCTGGGACTTCGATCTCACCCTGGGCAACTGCGGCTATTTCTGGAGCGGTGTAGGCAACGGCCCGGAGAATTTCTGGATCAAGATCGACAAATGGTATCCTTATCTTTTCGAAGATCCTGTTTTTGTTGAAAAGGTTCAGGACAGATGGAATCAGCTGATGCCTGAGTTCGAGAAGATTCCAGATTTCATCGATGAGCAGGTGCTCTCGCTTGACAAAGCTCGGAAACGCAATTTCGAGAAATGGAATATCAATGAATCTGTCGACTGGGTCATGTTCCCTTCTCTGGGTACATACGAAAAGGAAGTGGAATATCTGAAGGAATTCTATACCAAGCGTCTTGAGTGGCTTGACAGAGAACTTAATCAATTGTAGCTATGAAACACCTGTCCATCTTGCTTGCGGGTCTGTTGTTCTGTATGGCCTGCGCTCCGGGAAACCTTCCCAAAGATTCTTTTGTAAAGGTTGATGGCGAGTATCTGATCGAACCTGACGGTGATACTTTGTTCATCAAAGGTACCAACCTCGGTAACTGGCTGAATCCGGAGGGCTATATGTTCGGATTTCAGAAGACCAATTCTGTCGGTCTTATCGACCGTATGTTCTGCGAACTTGTCGGACCTGACTTTACTTCAGAGTTCTGGAAACTTTTCAAGGATAATTATGTGACCCGCGCGGATATAAGATTCATTGCTGAGACGGGCGCCAATACCATCCGTGTTCCGTTCCATTACAAGCTCTTTACTGATGAGGATTATATGGGAATGACCTCAGAGCAGGACGGATTCAAGAGACTGGATGACGTTATCGGCTGGTGCCGCGAGTACGGGCTTTATGTGATACTTGACATGCATGATGCTCCCGGAGGACAGACGGGAGACAATATTGATGACAGTTACGGCTATCCGTGGCTTATGGAAAGCGAGAAGTCGCAGAAGCTTTTCTGTGACATATGGCGTCGTATCGCAGAATATTACAGAAACGAACCTGTCATCCTCGGTTATGACCTTATCAATGAACCTATAGCTCCATATTTTGATAATGTCGCAGAGCTCAATGCTCTTCTGGAACCTTTGCACAAGAGGGTGACAGCCGTAATCCGCGAGGTCGATCCCAACCATATAATCATGTTGGGTGCTCCTCAGTGGAATGGTAATTTCGAGCCGTTTACTGACTGGACCTATGATGACAACATAATGTATACATGTCATAGGTATGGTGGAGATGCATCGGTTGCAGCAATAGGAAATTTCATAGCCTTCAAGGAGAAGACAGGTCTTCCTATGTACATGGGAGAGATCGGTCACAATACGGACGAATGGCAGGAGGCTTTCTGTATTGCTATGGAACAGAGCAACATAGGCTATACATTCTGGCCTTACAAGAAGATAAACAATTCATGCTTCGCGGGCATTGTCCCTCCTGAAAACTGGGACAAGGTGATAGAATTCTCGGAGGCTCCGCGTTCTACTTATTCCGATGTGCGTGCAGCCCGTCCGGATCAGGCGGTTGCAAGGAAGGCTATGCTGGACTTCATCGAAGCATCACGTTTTGAAAACTGCATTCCTCAGGACGGATACATAAGGTCGTTGAGGATGAAATAACTATGAAAACAGTTCTCTCAGCACTTTGAGGGAGTTGACATTGAGAGAAGATTCCGTATGGAATTCGATGTAGCGGAGGAGTTCCTCCGCTATTTCGTTTCTGACCTGTCCTGACAGGGGTATCAGCATGGACCCGGCAAATGAATCCTTCATGAATCTTTCTATCACCGGAAAATGTTCACCTGTGAAAGGCATGATGTCCTGAGGTTCCGGGCTGAATCCTAAGGCGATTGCGAATTCGAGAAGAAAACATATATGGAAGTTGCTGAAGTCGCTTTTTATAGCTTCAAGCAGCAGGATATCCTTTTCGCACCATTCATAAAGTCCCGGCTCGTTTGTACCGTCCTTTACTGTCCTGTAGAGGACTTCCGCCATGAACATGGTCATCGAATTCTTGAATACGCTGCTTCTTATTCCATGAAGAGGATATTTGAGGCTGAGGTTGCGTGCCGTATACAGATTCGAATGGGAAGATTCGATGATTTCTGCCTCTAAAACGGAAAGCGGCTGGAAAAGAGTCATTGCTGACTTCTTTCCAGCGCTTCTAACCATGAATCCCCGTCGTCCATATTCCTTGCTCAGAGTATGGATCACTATCGAGTTCTCACCGACTTTGGTGGTGTGAAGGACTATAAGTTCTGTGACTTTAACCATTGCGCCATTGCACGGAGGGCCTTTCCTCTGTGGGAAATCTCGTTCTTCTGCTCCTCGGTTATGTCAGCCAGGGTAAGTCCGGGATATTCGTCGGCAATGAATATCGGATCATAACCGAAACCTCCGTTGCCGGACTTTTCGCGTGCTATCACACCTTCGAGAGCACCCTCGAACATATGCTTTTCTCCTTTGATGATCAATGTTATTATACTCTTGAAGCGCGCCCTTCTCGATACAGGCTTCACCTTAAGTCCCAGAGATGCCGCCATATTGGCTTCACCTTCGAGTCTTTGAAGCTCGTAAAGGACCTTGTCCATGTTCTTGTTGAAGTCCTTGTCGTCTCCTGCATATCTTGCAGTATAGACTCCCGGAGCTCCTCCGAGTGCGTCTACTTCAAGTCCTGTGTCGTCTGCAAAACAGTCGCATCCAATCTTGTCATAGAGATATTGAGCCTTCTGCAAAGAATTGGCTCTCAATGTCTTTCCTGTTTCCGGAATGTCTTCTGTGATTCCTACCTGTGCGAGAGAAACGAGCTCAAAGCCCTCGCCTAATATTTCGGATGCCTCACGCAGTTTGCCGCTGTTGCCCGTTGCAAATGTCAATTTCATAAAACTGCTGTTATATTACTACTAAAAAACCGCTGCAAAGGTATAAAAATATTTCGTATTTTTGTGGCACATATTGTGCGGGAAGACAAACCTGCAAATTTCAAACCGATATGAAAAGAAATACAATAACCCTTCTCATGGCTGCTGCCATGTCTTTTTTTGCTTTCAATGATACTTCAGCCCAGTCGCAGAGCTTCAAGCTCGGTCAGTGGACAGAAGTTCATAATTCGATAATCAAGGAGCTCAACCGTTCGTATGTCGACAGCCTTCCTGTCGACAGGATCATGAGGGCCGGAGTGGATGCCATGCTCGAAGAACTGGATCCATATACGATCTACATCCCTGAAGAAGAGAATGAGGACCTTCAGATGCTCATGTCGAAGACATACGGAGGAATCGGAGCCATCATCCACAAGAAGAAAGAGGAAAATGTCATCATCAACGAACCATATGCCGGTTCGCCTGCTCAGAAATACGGGCTTGTGTGCGGAGACGAGATCATAGCGATCGACGGAGTGCCGACCAAGGGACTTGAATCTAAGGAGAGCAGCGACAGGATGAAGGGAAAGCCTGGAACAACTGTCGTGTTCAAGGTAAAGAAGGTACGTACTGGCGATACTCTTGATGTTCCTGTTGTCCGCGAGAGAATCCACTTTCCGGATATTGAATATTCCGGAATGCTTGACGATACGACCGGCTATATCCTTCAGAGCGCCTTTACGGATAATGTCTCTGCAGATCTGCGTTCCAGGTTCCTTGACCTGAAGAAGCAGGGCATGAAGAGGCTGGTGCTTGACCTCAGAGGCAATGGCGGCGGTCTTATGAACGAAGCAGTAAACATTGTATCTCTCTTTGTTCCGAAAGGATCTCTTGTTGTTTCTTCCAAAGGAAATACCCCTGAGTCAGTCAGGGAATACAGGACAACTTCGGAACCGATCGATACCGAAATGCCGATAATCGTCATGATAGATTCAGGCTCTGCCTCGTCTTCCGAAATAGTTGCCGGTGCGTTCCAGGATCTCGACCGTGCCACAATCATGGGTAAGCGAAGCTATGGAAAAGGCCTCGTTCAGTCGATCCGTCCTGTTGCATATAACGGTCAGATGAAGATCACGACAGCCAAATATTATACTCCGAGCGGAAGATGCGTGCAGGCGATCGACTATTCGCACCGCAATGAAGACGGCAGCGTGGGACATATTCCTGACTCCCTTACAAAGGAGTTCAAGACAGCTTCCGGCAGGATAGTTCGTGACGGCGGCGGTATTACTCCGGATATCGACATTCCGGTACAGAACTACAGCAGACTTGTTTATTCTCTTGTTCTGGGAGGTGTCATCGACCAGTATGTGATCGATTATGCACGAAGACACGACAGTATCCCAGCGGTGGAGGAGTTCTCTTTCTCAGATGATGACTTCGAGGATTTCATCAGGTTTGCAAAGACGCAGGATTTTGACTACCGCAGCAGTGCAAAGACCCTGTATGACCAGATGAAGAAGGAGCTTGAGAAGGATGGACTTGCTGAAGCTATGAAGCCTGAACTGGAGGCTATGGGCAAGGCTCTCGAGATGGATAAGGAAAGGTTCATACGCCTTAAGAAGGATGAGATAGTTCCGTTCATAGAAGAAGAGCTTGCTGTACGTTATTGGTTCCAGGAAGCAGGAATAAAGGTCCGTCTGCGTTATGACGACCAGTTGAAGAAGGCACTTGAATCACCTGTGATATGATTGTACTGTTCGATTTCGATGGCGTAATCGCCGATACAGAATCCCAATATACCGTATTCTGGAACAAGATGGGCAAAGACTATCTCGGTCTCGAAGAATTCGGACATACTATTAAAGGTCAGACCCTTGTTCAGATCTTCGGAAAGTATTTCGAAGGAATGGAAAAGCAGCAGGCTGAAATTGTACCTATGCTGGATGAGTTCGAAAGGGACATGTCCTATGAGTATATACCCGGGGTCTATGAATTCCTGCTCTCTTTGAAGGAAGCAGGAATTCCGATGGCGATAGTGACCAGCTCCAATGATATAAAGATGCAGCAGGCATACAAGGCCCATCCCGAGCTTCTTGAAATCGTTGATGCGATTCTCACCAGCGAGCATTTCTCGAAGTCCAAGCCGGACCCCGAGTGCTTCCTTAAAGGAATGGAAGTTCTGGGAGGGAAGCCGGAGGAAACAGTAGTCTTCGAGGACTCGTTCCATGGTCTGAAAGCCGGTCGTGCCTCAGGCTCCCGAGTTGTAGGCCTGGCCACGACAAACAAGAGAGAGGCTATTGCCCCTCTCTGCGATATTGTAATCGATGATTTTACGGGATTTACCCTAGATAGGATCTTATAGCTTCGACGTAGTCTGAGAATGCCTTCAGTCCTGCCGGAG
>JAFVMQ010000058.1 GCA_017506825.1 Bacteroidales bacterium | reverse complement strand
GGGAGGGGCCCGCTCCGAAGGAGTGGGAGGGATTTAGTTTTTCAGAACAGGCTGATCAATGACAGATATTGACTATGGAAAAGAACATTGAAAGCACAAGACAGCTGAAGGTTGCGAAAGAGCTTCAGAAGGTGATGGCTGAGATCATCCGCAGCAAGGGCATGGCCGCATTCGGTGGAGCTCTTGTATCTGTCAGCGGAGTGAAGATCAGTCCGGATCTTTCGGTAGCAAAGATATATGTAAGCGTATTCCCTTCAGATAAGGCAGAGGATGTCATGGGCGTATTGGAAGAGAACAGCAGGGCTCTGCGCGGCGAGCTTGGAAGCAAGGTAGCAAAGCAGCTCCGCATCGTCCCTGAGATCAACTTCTACCTCGACAGCTCGCTGGATTATGTGGAACATATAGAGGAATTGTTGAAGAAGTAGATTCCCGATCAGGTCGGGAATGACGACATGAGACTGGCTCCGTTCATAGCAGGAAGATACCTTTTCGCCAAGAAATCACATAACGTGATCAACATAATTTCGGCGATAAGCGCGATCGGCATGGCTATCGGAACAGCAGCGCTCATAATAATATTATCAGTATATAACGGGTTCGACTCGCTCGTCAGATCAATGATGGGCAATGTCGAGCCCGATCTTATGATAACACCTGCAGAAGGCAAGGTCTTCGTCCCTGAAGGAGAGACCTATGACTGGATCTACGATCAGCCGGAAGTGCTGAACATGTGCTGCACTCTTAACGAGGACGCCTTCATAACCTACAACGGCAAGCAGGGACTTGCAAAAGTAAAAGGAGTGGACTGGATATATGAGGATGAAACTCCAATAAAGAACCACATTTACAGCGGCGAGTTCAAGCTTCATAACGGAGATGTAGAGATGGCTGCTGTCGGAGCATCCTTGGCATATGAGCTTGGCATCAACCCGAGATTCGTCTCACCAATCGAAATATATTTCCCTTCCCGTACCGGAAGAATCTCCCTGTCCGATCCCCTCTCCTCGGTAAATTCTGTAAAGGTATTCCCTTCATGTCTGTTCTCTATAGCGGAAGATATCGACAAAGAACTGATGATCGTACCGATAGAGACAATGAAGGAACTGTTGAAATACGACGACGAAGTATCTGCGGTAGAAATCAGGCTTGTACCCGGAACCGGCACAAAGGATCTTAAAAGGATTCAGAAAGAAATATCTGAGCGTCTTGGAGACGGATATAAAGTCAAAGACAGATACCAGCAGAACGAATCGCTGTACAGGATGATGAGATATGAAAAGTTCGCCACTTACCTGATAATGATCTTTATCGTCATAATCATCGCCTTCAACATCTTCGGAAGCCTGTCAATGCTTATGATAGAAAAGGCCGGGGACATAGAGACCCTCCGCAGCCTTGGAGCACGTAACAGTCTCATCCGGAAGATATTCGTTCTTGAAGGCTGGATGATTTCGCTGGCAGGACTTTCTGGAGGACTTGTCACAGGCATAGCATTCACACTTATCCAGCAATACACCGGCATAATAAAAATGCCCGGACATTTTGTTGTCCAGGCATATCCTGTAATATTATCTTGGTCAGATATTTTCCTTACCGTGTGCGGAGTCTCTGCAATCGGATATCTGATCGCTCTCCTTCCGGTACATCTCCGCTACCGGGCCAAGGATTAGGGTTGTTATTCAGCGTGGCTGTGGCTGTGGTTATGGTGCTCACCGGCATGATGATGCTCATGGCCAGGTTCCACAACACCGCTTACCGGATAACCGAGCTTCTCGATTGCAGCCTTGAGAGTCTCCTCGGAAGTCTTCGCTGCATCATACTTCAATGCAACTGTCTGGTCATCGAGAGAAACCTTCATATCCTTCACACCTTTTTCGAAAGCAATGTTCTCCTGTACCTTCTTCACGCAGTTATCGCAGTGAAGGTGCACACAGAAAGTCACAGACTTCACTTCGCCCTTCTTCTTTGAAGGCTTCTTGTCTGTAAGAACAGCAGCTTCTGAAGATTCTGCTGCTGAAGCCACCATAGGCATAGCCATCATGGCAGCAAGAACAATGATAAGAGTCTTTTTCATACGTATCTGATTTTATACTGTTTTCCAAAGGGTAAAGCGGAAACCGATATGGGCCTTGATTCCCATGAGCGGCCCCCATATGCAGCTTGCGTCAAACGAAGCCTGACGAGGATCCACAAATCCGTTTGCATCCTTGATCGAGCCAAGGATCACATCCTTCTGACGGAAGTTGGTGATGTTCTCCACTCCGGCATATACATCCCATCCCTTGAAACGACGGGTCACCTGCGCATAAAGAAGCGGATATACAGGAGTCCTTCCATTCTTGTAAAGGAGATTTCCGTCAGCATCCTTGAGATCCTTCATAAAGTTGTAAACCCTGCATGAACCGTTCGCTGAAGCAGTGAAATCGAATATCCACTTATTCAGATTAGTAGCATACTGAAGGTTGAGGACACCTTTGAATCGGCTGGTCATAGGCTTCTCCACAAGCCCCTGACCGGCAAGTTCTATCTTCGCGTTAGTATAACGGAATGTTGCAGTAATATTAAAACGCTCTACAGGATCGATAGAGAAGTCCACCTGATAGTTATCTGTATAAGAGCGTTCACCGTTAAGTGCATAGAAGTCGATGGTATTGGCAAAATGCTCATAATCCACTATCATCTGCTGCACGAACTGCGTCCTGAAATAATCGAAGCTGAGATATGTGTTCGACGAAGCGCCGAAAGGCATGTAATAGGTGATGTTGCCGCCGAATGTCCATGCGTCCTCAAGGATATGGTCGTTATAGGCACCCTTGAATGCCTTGCCGGTAGAGAACACACCGATATTATCGATCAGAGGAGTTGAATATCTGACACCACGGCCACCGTTCGCCCTTATCACGATCTCCTCTATCGGCATATACTTCAATGTAACACGTGGGGAGAATCTTCCTGTTATCTTCGTTCCTGACCTCTTGTACCAGTCAGCGCGGAGTCCTGTGATGGCAGAGAACTTCTCTCCTGCGTGGTAGGTATACTCTCCGAACACTCCTCCTACAGCCATCTGGGTAATACCGTCGAACGAAGCATCCTGAAGAGCGACAAGCCTTCTGAAGTCTTCCATGTATCTGTCGTATGTAGCACTCATTCCGAGAGTGAACTTATGAGCATCGCTGATCACATTCTGATAGAGAAGGTTGCCGAAGAGAGAGTGCTGGTCAGCCACATATTTGGTCGATCCGAAATATGAGTCCATATCCTGGTAGCTGTAGTCTCCTACAAATGCGATGTTCTGCGAGTTATCCTCATTCAAAGGAATTCCAACCTTGAGATATCCGTTAACTGAACGGTTCAGGATGTCCGATCCCCAAGGATCGATCTGTCCTGTTGATGGAACCGGAGTGTATGTATCCTTGTTGTAGAACACATGCCTGCCGTCCTTGCCCATGAGCATCTGTCCTCCGAGTCTGCTGTCCTGAAGGGCACGCACGCCGAAACGGACCTGCACACCGTTGTCTGCCTGATAGAGCCACCTGTTTGCGAGATTGAACTGCAGCATCTTAGGTTCATCAAGAAAACCATCCTGATTCATATCATGAGGTTTGATGTTTCCTGATACATGACCCAGGATCACAGTGCTCCATTTGTATCCCATCTGAAGCGACGATGCGATATTGAAATCCATCTTGGTATCGCTCATCACCGCTGCATTAAGGAAAAGGGGCTTCTCATCTGTCGGCTTGCGGTGCTCCATATTTATCTGTCCGGTCATTGACTCGACTCCGTTGATCACCGATGATGCGCCCTTTGCGATCTGGATGCTTTCGAGCCACTGTCCGGGAACATATGAAAGTCCGAAAGGAGCTGAAAGTCCGCGCATCACAGGGCGGTTCTCGTCAAGCATCTGGGTATATACACCTGAGAGTCCGAGAAGTCGGATCTGACGCGCACCTGTAACCGCATCTGAATAACCCACAGTCACACTCGCCGAGTTTTCGAAGCTTTCCGCAAGGTTGCAGCATGCCATCTTGCAGAGTCCGGCAGCTGAAATCACTTCGGTACGCACTTCCTTTACTTTGGAAAGATAGTTTCCTGCCTGTCTTGACGTAAAGACGGCAGCATCGAGGCTGTCAGCACGTTCCCCATAAATAGCTGTAGTGTCCACAACGTTTCCGTTCTGGTCCACAGTCTGTGCCGATATGCCGATTGCAGTCATCAGGACTGCGAAAATGTATGTTATGGTCTTTTTCATGATCTGATAAAAATATCACATTGCTTGTACTTACGCATGACTTACGGGCGGCCACGGTTTCAAGATTCCATGTCCTGCCCATCACCTGTCCGGATGAATATCAGATACGCCAGATACCGAAGAATGACTGGACATTCTCCGGCACAAACACCCCGGAATCGGGTATATGTATGACTTTGTGAGAAATCTCTTCAGATAAAAAGGCAAATGCTTCAACGCACGGAAGCGCATACGCAATCTGCCCTGCACTTGCATCTTCATCAAAATGCCTCTGTCCGTCTTCGGAAGAAGTACCTGTAAGGAGAAGCACATGGAAATCGTTCGTACAGCAAGCAGGCTTCTTCACAGTCTGGGCATCTTCATTTCCGCAGCACGCATCGCTTTCGGAACAGCAGTGAGAATGAGAGCAGTGGTGTTCGGGATGGATGTCATCACATGAAAGACCGGTAAGGACCGTAGCCACAAAAGTACGTCCGCTGCCGCTGCATGTATGGACAGCAAAGCCTATGATACTCACCGAATACCATACGACCAGCAGCATTGCGGATATTTTCATGAACATATTTCTCATCTCAATCGGCAAATATACAAAAAACATTCAAATCTGATTGATTTTTGTAGTATATTTGTATTCTCATGCGTCATATGAACAATTTGAAAACGAACTAAATACATCTGATTATGAAAGATTTTGTAAAGATGACCCTTGCCACTCTGGCAGGACTATTCCTTTTCGGAGTTGTCGCTTTCTTCCTTATGATAGGTTTTATCGGAGCAGCTGCCGCATTAGGCGAAAAACAGCCTGTAATGCCTAAGGAAGCCGTATTGAAAATCGACATGTCGACATTTACATTAGGCGAGCAGACCCGGGAGGCAGACCCGTTTGCATCTCTCACAGGAGGTCAGACAGTCGCTCCTCTCGGAATCCGGAGCGCTGTAAATGCAATCAATGCTGCAGCAAAGGACCCGGCAGTAAAGTTCATCTACCTCAAGCCTGACGGAGCAAGCGGAGGAACAGCACAGATAGAGGAATTCAGAAAAGCCCTCAGCAACTTCCGCACAAGCGGCAAGGCAGTCGTATCATATATCGAAAGCCCGGGAAACGCGAGCTATTACCTTGCATCTGTGTCTGACAAGATATTCATGCTCCCTTACGACGGAAGCATGAATATGTTCAATGGTCTTTCTTCACAACTGATCTTCCTCAAGGACATTCTTGACAGACTCGGAATCAATGTCCAGCTTATACGACATGGAAAATACAAGTCAGCCGGCGAAATGTTCATCAGAAATTCTTCAAGCAAGGAGAATTACGAGCAGAACAAGGAGATGGTAGAGTCATTGTGGAGCTGCTTTGCGTCTGAAATCTCCCAGTCAAGAGGCATCAGCATAGACAGACTTAACGAAATGCTTGACAATCTCGAGCTCGTCTTCCCTAAGGACTGGCTTGAAAACGGTCTTGTAGACGAGCTTGTTACAAGGGAACAGCTCGAGCAGAGACTTTGCGACATATATGTAGCAGAGAAGTTTGAAGATGTCAAGGGTATTTCTCTCAGCGACTATGCAGCACTCAAGAACACGATGAACTTCAAGGCAAAGAACAAGGTTGCAATCATCTATGCGGAAGGTGACATCGTCGACGGAAACGACAAGCAGAATGTTGCCGGAGACCGTTTTGCAGGCATTATCTCCGACATAAGAAAAGACACTACCGTCAAAGCTGTCGTACTCAGGGTGAATTCACCTGGCGGAAGCGTTCTTGCCGCTGAAAAGATCAAGGCTGAACTTGACCTTCTCCAGGAAAGGGTTCCGGTAATCGCCTCGTACGGAGATTACGCTGCATCAGGAGGTTACTGGATATCTGCCAACAGCGACAAGATCTATTCAGACGCGATG
>JAFVMQ010000057.1 GCA_017506825.1 Bacteroidales bacterium | reverse complement strand
TTTCTACCGCATCGTTAAGTCTCTCTCCGCGTACGTCTATTTCCGTACTGAAGTTCAGCTTGCGCTCACTGATAGATGAATCCACCTTTATTGCCGAAACCGGTCTTGCGGTCTCCCTGACAGCATTCTTGAACTCGTTGGATGTGATCCTTTCCACCTTGTCCAGAGGCATCTTGCTGCTGATGTTTCCGATGACAACGACTACGGCCTTGGCAGAAACCTTGGTTACCTCTCCGACCATTCCGTTCCCCTTTACGCGGACTTTCTCTCCGACCTTGAGAGGGGCGTTGCGGAATGCCTCTTCTCTTTCCCTTTCAGCCTGAAGTTCCCGCATCTCCTGCAGGGCCTTGTCGTCCGCCTTCTGTGCCTTTCTCTGCTTCTGACGCTCCCTGCGGGCATCTATCTGCTTTATCTTGCGCTCTATATAGTCCTCTTTCTCCTTCTGCTCCTGCTCCTTGCGTGCCGCAAGGATAGACATGAAGCCCTGGAGTTCCTTTCTTGCCTCCTGTGTGGTTTCCTTTGCAGCCTGGGATTCCTTGATAGTCTTGATTGTGTTCTCGACCTGTCTGTTGGCTCCTTTGATTATCTCTTCAGCCTCTTTCTTGGCCTGGTCGAGAATTTCCTTCTTGAGCTGCTTTATCTGCTGGAGTTCCTTCTGGTATTTGTCTGTTATGTTTTCGAGGGTCTTGTCAGTATGCTTGATGCGCTCAAGCTTTTCATCAAGCGCCTTACGGTTGCGGGCGATCTTGCGGAGATTGCGCTCTATGCCGACGAATTCCTCTCCGGCGCGGTTCTCGGCGTCCTTGATTATGTTCTCCGGCAGTCCCATCTTGCGTGCCAGTTCAAAGGCAAATGAGTTGCCCGGCAGTCCCATCTCGAGCTTGAACATCGGAGCTATGTTCTTTACGTCGAACATCATGGCACCGTTGGTGACTCCGGTGTCCGCTGATGCATACAGCTTGAGATTCGTATAGTGGGTGGTTATGACTCCGTATGCTCCTCTCTTGTCCAGCTCGCTGAGGATAGCTTCTGCGATTGCGCCACCGGCTGCCGGCTCTGTTCCCGAACCGAACTCGTCGATGAGCACAAGGGTCTTGTCGTCAGCCTTGGCCAGCATGTCCTTCATGTTCACAAGGAACGAACTGTATGTACTCAGGTCGTTATCTATCGACTGGTCGTCTCCTATGTCGACCATGATGCGGTCGAATATCAGCATCTCGGATGTTTCTGAAGTAGGGATGAGCATACCCCATTGGAACATGTACTGCAGCAGACCTACCGTCTTCAGACAGACGGACTTTCCTCCGGCATTCGGTCCTGAGATCAGAAGTATATGCTTCTGACGTGTAAGGGTCGCCGTAAGAGGGACTATCTCTTTTCTTTCCTTCTTGAGGGCGCGCTCCAGAAGAGGATGCCTTGCCTTGCGCAGGTTCATTTCACCGTTGTCGGATATTATCGGCATTCCGGCAATGAAATCGAGGGCTGTCTGGGCTTTCGCCATTATGAAGTCTATCTCTCCGAGGTATCGTGCTCCGTCGAGCAGATCCGGGATGTAAGGTCTTAGGAATTCGGTGAATTCGAACAGGATGCGCTGGATCTCTCTCTGTTCTGAGAATTTGAGCTCCTTTATCTGATTATCGAGTTCCACCACTTCGGCAGGCTCGATGAATGCAGTCTTTCCGGTCGCGGACTCGTCATAGATGAATCCGGCTATCTTCTTCTTGTTTGCCGCGCTGACAGGAATGAGCATCTTGCCGTCGCGGACCGATATGCCTGCGTCGCTGTCTACTATGCCTTCTTCCTGAGCACGCTTCAGGATTGCGCTGACCCTTCTGGATATGGCACCTTCTTTCTCCCGCAGAGATTTGCGGATGCTATACAGCTCGTCGGAAGCGGTATCCTTGACGTCACCGTACCTGTCTATTATGGATTCAATCCTCCTCTGAACCTCGGGGAATCCCATGATAGGGGCGCTCATGCGCTTCAGGTTAGGATAGACCCCGTCCTTTATCCCTTCAAAGAATGATGTTATCTTGCGCAGGGTCTCAAGCATTGTCTTGAGCTTTCTGAGCGATATCAGGTCGATTGCTGAAGAACTTCTCTCCAGCGGCTTGAGGAAATCTATGCAGTCGATGAATCCTCCTGACGGGAAGCTGTCCTCAAACATCATTATAAGGCGCATCTCGTCAGTAAGAAGGAGTCTTTTCCGTATGTGTGTCGGATTTGTGGAGAAGGTTTCAGTCGCTGTCCTCTCCGCTGCGTAGGCTGTCGAGCATCTGTCGGATATTATCTGTCTTATCCTGTCAAAGCCGATCTTCTGCTCCAGCCTTGTGTCTATGACTTTTCTCTTGTTTTCCAAATCTTACCCTCCTGTTACTTCTCTTCCTCCATCGTCGTGTTAAGAAGGAGCTTTAGTTCATTGATGTTCTGGATAGGAGTTACTGTCCCGGCTTTCACGAACGATATCTTTCCTGTCTCTTCCGATACGACAATCACTTCTGCGTCACTTACCTCCGTAATGCCTATCGCTGCCTTGTGGCGCATTCCGTAATTGGCCGGAATGTTTGTCCTTTCTGTTATCGGAAGGGTGCATCGCGCGGCTGCGATACGGTTGTCCTTGACCACTAAAGCTCCGTCATGGAGAGGGGAATTCTTGAAGAAGAGGTTTGTGATCAGTCTCCGGTGGATTTCCGCATCTATCGTGTCACCGGTGCCGATGATGTCTTCGAGAGTTCCTCTCTGGGCTATCACGATGAGGGCTCCGGTCTTTTCTTCGGACATTCTGCGACATGCCTCGGTTATCTCATTTACAGCCAGGCTGTCAACGACTCCGCCAGCCTTTCTTCCCATCACTCTTTCAAACAATGCGCGTCCCTTGTTGTTCATGTACCTGTTTCCCAGGCTTATCAGGAACTTTCTGATCTCAGGCTGGAAAATGACGATGAGTGCGAGAACTCCGACATCCAGCACAGTCTCCATAAGCACGGTCATCAGTCTCATGTTGAATGCTGACACAAGGACTCTGATAAGGTACAGGGAAACGATGGCGACGAATATGCTCATGGCAGAAGATCCTCTGAGCCATTTGAAGGCAAAGAAGATGATCAGACCGAGCAGAAATATGTCGAGGATGTCGGCGAGTGACATCTCCAGGAATCCGAAAATTGCCAGTAACATAATACCTATATTATATATCCGCGCAAAGATAGTAATAATTTGACTTTTCCGTATCACGAAAAAAGTTATTAACAATTTTTTGCGTTAAAGTGTTGAAAATGAAAATATTATTCGTATATTTGCAGCC
The DNA here is from genome assembly GCA_017506825.1 of Bacteroidales bacterium. Lineage (GTDB taxonomy): Bacteria > Bacteroidota > Bacteroidia > Bacteroidales > UBA932 > Cryptobacteroides. The sequence goes on along the minus strand of JAFVMQ010000057.1, from coordinate 574 downwards.
CGCAAAAATGTGTAGCGGGATATAAAGTATTTATAATCAATTAATTAAACAAACCAATGCCTGGATTAATTGGAAAGAAAATCGGAATGACTTCCGTTTTCGGTGCCGATGGAAAGAATATTCCATGCACCGTTATTGAGGCTGGTCCATGTGTAGTTACGCAGATTCGTACAGTAGAGAAAGATGGTTATGCCGCTGTACAGCTTGCCTATGACGAAATTTCAGAGAAGCATGCCAGCAAGGCTCTTAAGGGCCACTTCGAAAAGGCAGGAACCACACCTAAGCGCAAGCTTGTCGAGTTCAAGGCAGACTTCGCTCAGGATCTTAAGCTTGGCGACACTCTCACAGTAGCTGACATCTTTGACGGTGTAGCTTTCGTGGATGTTGTCGGAACATCAAAGGGTAGGGGTTTCCAGGGCGTAGTTAAGCGTCACGGCTTTGCCGGTGTAGGTGGTCAGACTCACGGTCAGCACAACCGTCTCCGTCATCCTGGTTCACTCGGTGCATCATCATGGCCTTCACGCGTGTTCAAGGGAATGCGTATGGCTGGTCACATGGGTAATGAGCGCGTGAC
>JAFVMQ010000056.1 GCA_017506825.1 Bacteroidales bacterium | reverse complement strand
GATGGAGACATATCTGATATTGATATACTCCTTTAATGATTGGTTATACATTCTCATCTCCGGATGCTTAAGTTTCCAATCCTGATAGAAGTCGAAGATAATCTGCTTGCGTGCAGCTATATCCTCCTTTGCTGTTCCTTTGGGTATGTCAATCATATTCTTAGGTATTAATTTAGGTAAAACATATTCTTAGAATGCATCATCAAGAATAGCCTCCGGACACCTCTGAAGCCTGAGTTCCTCTTCGATGCTTGCGGTGTAAATCTGCGTGGTCACAGGTGAAGAATGCCTGAGAACTCTCTGTACGTCCTTCCAGTCTGCGCCGTTCTTAAGCATCAGGACCGCCGTAGTATGGCGTAGCGAATGGGCCGAGTATTCATGAGAATCCAGTCCGATAGCCTTGATGGCATTCTTGCAGACATACTGGACTCCACGTGGAGACATCCTTTCGCCGCGATGTCCTTTGCCATCCGTAGCGAATAGCGGATGCTTCTTGACCGGATCTCCCCTAACTGTCAGATACTCCTTCAACGGGCCCCAAGCGGCGTCTGTAAGGATCACGAAGTCATCCTTTGAATCATGTCCCTTCCCCATCACATAAAGGATTCTGCGGCCTTTTTTAAGCTTTATGTCGCCTATGTCGGCACGTACCACTTCAACAGTACGTAGCCCCGTTCTGACTATAAGATTGAGCATCGCATAGTCCCTGAGACTCCTATCCTTGGCATACTCCAGAAGTGCTTCTATCTCAGCTTCGCTCAGATGCAGCTTCTTAAATCCTTTCCCGGTTCTTGGGGACCTTACATCTCGTGCAATATTAGGGTGAAGCCTTGAACTTTCCGCCCAGGCATAGAACCGCCTTACAGCGCAGAGATAGACTCTGACCGTAAGAGGCGCAAGCCTCTTTCTGAGGAGATCATTCTTATATGCGATGATGTCGGCATTGCTGAGAGCATTCAGGGCCCTGCCGGTCATCTGCAGCCACTCGAAGTACTGAGTCATGGCCCAATAATATGTCTGCCTGGTCTTCTCCTTCACGTCGAGAGAAGAAAGGAAGGCACCCATGAGGACATCCCAGTTCTCAAGATTCTCCTGAGTCGCCAGTTCATCGATATTATTAATAGTCTGAAGTGTATCCGTCATAATGGTAGCATCATATCACTGAATATCGTTACTACTGATTTCGACGGCTAATATAGAATCAAGATTCTACAGATTCATAATATTTTTTAACATAGTGATAGGATTGTGATGAGATTGTGATGGAGCTAAAAATCGTGGAATGCATCAACCACCTCCGGGTTGGTTTCGGGGTGATTGTGATAGTCCGGAGTATCTTCGCTTTCCGAAAATTCAGATTCGATGAGATTCTTGATATCCTTCTTGATCTGGATGAAGTTCATCAGCACCTGATGCTGGGCTCTCTCCTTGATCATATCCTTATAGAGAGCGACCATACGTTCATTGACAGCCTCAGGAGACATCACCGCTATTGCCGCCTGTGTCTTCGCTTCAAGCTCATCTTCAGTCGGCACTATAGAGGATTCACGGCGCATCTGATCCTTTATCTTGTCGGCGATGATCGCCATTCCCTGATCATCCACTTCCCTGCTGACCTCATCTTCGCCAAAGTCAGTCATCACAGGGATATTGACGTATCTGGCCTCCTTCTCGGCCACGGCCTTAGGATCCCTCTGGACCATGCCGCAGAAGTGCTTCCTCTTTATAGGGCTGCGGAAATCATCTGCCACCTTGCCGCAGAACATACCCTGTGAGAAGGTCTCAATGACGCTTCTCGGCAGGACTTCTTCATTCTCAAAGGAGATATTGAGCGAGCGGGAGTCATCCCCCTGAGTCATGCTCTTGTTGACCTTCTTCAGAGAACCGAAGATCTTCGACACATCCTCGGCAGTCCTTCCGTTCACCTGACCGCAGATGAAGTTACCGGCGGCATTCTCCATCACCTCGGCCAGCTTCTCGCCATAGGCTTCCTTGATCTGGCTCTTGTCCTGAACACCCATGAACACGGAGATCTTATTAGAACGTCCTGTGTTGACAAGAGGCGGAACGCCAGGGAAATGGGCGGTCGGGAACTCGTCCAGCAGTACAGCACACTTGTGCTTTCCCGGTACGTTGATCACATTGAAGAGCTTCTCTGTAATAAGGGATACGGCTGTTCCATAGACGAGCTTATTGTCAGGATCGTTTCCGATGCAGAATATCTTCGGAGCAGCCGGGTCATTGATCTGGAGAGAAAAGTCATTGCCGCTCATCACCCAGTAGAGTCTCGGCGATATGAACTTGACGATAGGCACCTGAGCCGTCGCCAGCTGGCCCTGGAGCTGCTCCTGCGCTCCTCCCTCGTACGCTCCCATGAACGCAGCCATCTGGCTCTCCATCTCCGGATAGCTCGCCAGGATCGGAAACACCTTCTTGTAGTCCTGGCTCATCAGCTCGATCACATGCGGAAAGGTACAGTAGATGCCGCCCTTGTATATCTTGAGGAACCAGATGACAAGGCCAAGGAAGTTGGTCGCTGAGTCCTTGAAGAAGTCATCT
>JAFVMQ010000055.1 GCA_017506825.1 Bacteroidales bacterium | reverse complement strand
GGATTGTCTTCTTTCAAGGTGCTTAACCCTGAACTGCACATCTGCTCTCTCGAGCCGGCTGTAAAGATCGAAATGACCCTCACTGTGGGCAAGGGACGTGGTTTCGTTCCTGCTGACGAGAACAGGGATCCTGAGGCAGTAATCGGAACAATTCCGGTAGATGCTATCTATACACCGATCAAGAATGTCAACTGGACTGTAGAGAACTGGCGTGTAGAGCAGAAGACCGACTACGAGAAGCTCAATCTGGAGATCGTGACCGATGGTTCGATCACTCCAAACGTAGCTCTTCAGGAGGCTGCAAACATCCTTATCTATCACTTCAAGCTGTTCACTGACGACAAGAAGCTTTCTCTCGAGAGCGCTATCGAGTCAGAATCTAAGGAGCTTGATGAGGAGTCACTCCACATGAGACATCTCCTTCTCACAAAGCTTTCAGACATGGGTCTCTCTGTAAGAGCATACAACTGTCTCAAGGCTGCGGACATCGACACATTCGCTGACCTCGTTTCTTACTCAAGAAATGAACTCATGAAGTTCAGAAACTTCGGTAGGAAGTCACTCAACGAGATCGATCTCCTCGTAGAGAAGATGAAACTCTCATTCGGAATGGATGTTACCAAGTATAATATTGAACCTAAGAAAAAGAACGTTTAAGCAATATGAGGCACAATAAAGCAATCAACCACCTTGGTCGCAAGAGCGGACACCGCAAGGCGCTCCTCGCTAACATGGCTGCATCTCTTATTCTTAACAAGAGAATCCAGACAACTGTAGCTAAGGCAAAGGCTCTCAAGACATATGTCGAGCCGCTCATCACCAAGTCAAAAGAGGATTCGACTCACTCACGTCGTGTCGTATTCAGCTACCTCAAGAACAAGGAGGCCGTTACTGAGCTCTTCCGCACAGTGGCTCCTAAGATCGCTGACCGTCCAGGCGGATATACTCGCGTATTGAAGACTGGTTTCCGTCAGGGTGACGGTGCTGACATGGCACTCATCGAGCTCGTTGACTTCAACGAGGCAGCTCTTGCTTCAGCTCCTAAGGCTGCTAAGAAGACTACCCGTCGTAGCTCAAAGAAGGCTGTTGAGGCTGCTCCTGCAGCAGAGGCTCCTGCAGCAGAGTAATCAGAGACAATCCGCAGTTTAGGCTGCAAACAATAAAATCCGGTTTCCGCAAAGGAAATCGGATTTTTTGCGTTTTTCTTGGGGGGGGGAATTTTTTATGTCTATATTTACCGGGCAAAATTCTCAGAATACAATCAATAACTAATATACCAATATCATGAAACGTTTTCTAACCATTCTTAGCCTGGTTATCTTAGGCTTTGCGTCGACATCGTGCTACGATGATTCGGCACTTTGGGAATCCGTGAACGAACTTGACCAGAGAGTCAAGACACTGGAGACCCTGTGTACGGAAATGAACACAAACCTGACATCATTGCAGACTCTGGTAAACGCAATGAAGCAGGGAGATTACATTGTGGATGTCGCACCTCTGACAGAGGGAGACGTCGAGGTCGGTTACAAGATAACCTTCAACGAACGCGGTACAATCAACATCTACCACGGCAAGGATGGTGCAAGCACCGGTGACGTTCCGGAGTTCGGAGTAAAGCAGGATACCGACGGAGTCTATTACTGGACAGTGAACGGCGAGTGGGTACTTGATGACAAGGGCAACAAGCTTCCTGTCTCAGCTTCAGCCGGTGCAGCAGGTGTCACACCAAAGCTGAAGGTAGAGAATGAGAAGTGGTATGTGTCTTACGACGAGGGCAAGACCTGGGAAGAGGTCGGCAGTGCAGTGACTGCAGGCACAGTCAGCTGTATTTTCAAGGATGTCAAGCTGACTGAAGACGCGCTGACTCTTACCATGGCAGACGGCAGTGTGATTGTTGTTCCGATTGGAGAGAAGTTCAGAATCGTTCTCGGAGAATTTGATGCAGAGTCTATCCAGTACGGAAAGGAAGTCGTAGTTCCTTATACAATCGAGGGCGTGAAGGGTGAAGTTTCTGTATTCGTCTTGAGTGACGGCTGGATGTTCGAGACAGAACTCAAGGAGGAGACAGCCCTGAGCGGTAAGGTAACTATCTGGCAGGACGACTATTATGATGAGGAGATTGCCGGTAAGGTCGCAATATTTGCGGTGGCAGAGGACGGAACAGTCGTTTCCAAGGTCATCCGACTTCTCTCAGGCGTTCTCTATCCTTCTTCGGACAACTATAATGATACTTATACAGTTTCTGCTGAGGCAGGTCAGCTGGAATTCACAGTTTCGACCAACCGCGAGGTAGAGGTAAGCACCGGTGCAGACTGGATTACCTATGCAGACACAAAGGCAGTCGAGGAGAAGACTCTTGTGTTCGATATCCAGGAGAACGACGGTGCTAGAAGAAAGACTTATGTCGAGATCGCATCGGGTGATATCGATTTCGGTTTCACAGTTGCCCAGAAGGGTTTCAGCGATGGTTTCTCGCTTGAGTACTCATGTGATGAGGTTCTCGGTAGTTGGTGGCAGGTAAGTGTCGATACTCTGTATAACAAGGCCGGTCAGAAGATCCATGAGGTACTCGGTTATTCTTCATGGGAAGAGGTGGCTGCAGCAGCAGGAGATGATGATGCACTTATAAATCGTACAGGAGAAGTAAAGCTTCTTTCTTATGACCTGTATACAGGAGAAGCTCTTCCATATGATGAGCAATATCGTAATGGCCTTGGTTTCAGACATGATGAGGAAGGTTATCTTGTGGAGAACTGGAGTTCCCATAAGTCTTCTTGGGATTGGATAACCCTGTTGGATGGTTCAAGTGAGAGTCTGTATAATGAGTTTTTCGTATATACAGGTAACATTTACGCCGGCGAGTCATTGTCATTCGGTATTCTCTTAACTTCTCCTACTGGTGAAGCCCGCATCGAAGTAACAATCAATGTTACAGAATAT
>JAFVMQ010000054.1 GCA_017506825.1 Bacteroidales bacterium | reverse complement strand
TATGCTCCCTTTTCTTGCTTCTTTTGCCCGATGGCTGCGTTGGACTTCGCTCGGCGGTCGGTCATTACCGAAAGGTAACTCCCTCCCTTCTCGCTCGTCCGCCTTGCCCTCTGGCAAAATAAGCGGCGAAAGTATTCCGAAGAACTCTTTTCTTGCGGTGCGGACGGGACTCGAACCCGCGACCCCCGGCGTGACAGGCCGGTATTCTAACCAGCTGAACTACCGCACCAATTTGTTCAGTCTTATGCGTTTTTCTCGAACGCGGATGCAAAGGTACGCATTTTTTTGTAACCTGCAAATTTTTCTTGCATTTTTTGAGAAAAAACTTCAAAAAAATGGTGGCAGAACAATCGCTGCTCTACCACCGGTGGCGTTCGGAATTACGAAAAACAGTGAAACTCAATGCTTTCGTCAAAACGTGTCTTATTTGACTTCAATGACACGCTTTTCTTCTTCAATCTTCTCCTTTGTCGTCTTCGGAATTACTATATAAAGTATGCCGTTGTTGACATGAGCGTCAATTGCCTCTTTGTCTGCGTTGTCAGGCAGGAGCAGGGTCTGGTTGAACTTTGTGTAGGAGAATTCCTTCCTCAGATATTTACATCCCTTCTTCTCCGGATCCTTCTCCTTATCCTTGCATCCGCAGTCAGTCTTTTCCATCTCGATCACAAGATTACCATCCTTGTTGAGATGGATCTTGAAATCGTCCTTGCACATTCCGGGTGCCGCCACTTCGATCTTGTAGCCTTTTTCGTTCTCTTTTACATTAATGGCAGGTGCTGTTACACCAACCTTTTCCAAAGGTCTGTTGTCAAAGAAATCATTGAAGAAATCTGTCAGACCGTACTGTCCGTTGAATCTTCTTGCCGGTAACATCTTGTTATCTCCTATCCGTTAAATTGTTCATATACTTTCTTACCTTGTCTATAAAGGCGACTGACTGAAGTCAATATCTGTACCATGTCTGCAATTAAAGATAAAAATCTTTATCTTTGCAGGCTCAATATGTAGTGTGATTATGGAAAAGAAGTTATATCCGTTAAAGTTTATTCCTGTAGCATCGAGGAGACCATGGGGTGGTGATGCTCTTGTAAACGTCATGAAGAAGTCCTTTGTCGAATGTGACGAAGATGGAAATGAGACAGCTATTGGACCAGATGAGAAGATCGGAGAAAGCTGGGAACTTGCAGATATGGGCATAGAAGACTCTGTTGTTTCAAACGGCTGGCTTGCCGGTAACACGATCAGTGAGCTGATGGAGACCTATCTCGAGCGCATTGTCGGAGAGAATGTCTATAAGTATTATGGAAGGCAGTTTCCTTTGCTTATCAAGTTCCTCGACATAAACGACAGGCTTTCTGTTCAGGTCCATCCTGATGATGAGGTTTCGGCAGAGAGATATGATTCTCTCGGCAAGGCTGAGATCTGGTATGTGATGGATGCGAAGCCGGGAGCAAAGATATTTGCAGGATTCAATAAGGAGATGTCAGCCCAGGAACTTTACGACAGATGCCAGAACGGAACTGTCGAAGAGGTAATGAATGTAATATATCCTAAGAAAGGCGACTCTCTCCTGATAACTCCGGGAACGGTCCATGCTGCTGACGGCGGTATACTTATCGCTGAGATACAGGAGTCGTCAGACATGACTTTCCGTCTCTATGACTGGGGAAGGGAGTTCGATCCTGCCACTGCGCGTCCTCTTCATCTTGAAGAAGCTATAGACATAATAGATTACCGGCAGTTTGATGACTCGCTTTTCCGCAAGGGTCCTCTCTGGGAGAAGGAATGCCATTGCCATGATGACGAGTGCCATTGTCATGAAGATAAGGTAGCGGAGCCTCTCGCGGAAAGACCGGAGTTCTGCGTAACAAAGATAAACCTTACGGATCCGCTTCACATATATACGGAACAGTTCGAAAGCTTCATTATATATATGTGTGTAGAAGGCGGCGCGTCAATCCAGGTGCCTTCTACCGATGCAAACGGTCAGGCATGCATGGAAAACTATGAAATGACCAAGGGAGAAACCATACTTGTACCTGCTGATATGCCGGACTTCTTCCTTGTGCCTCGCGACAGGGAGACAATCCTTCTCGAGGCGGTATGCCGTCCTGAGGAAATTGACGATTATATCGATCCGAATACAGAAGCGTTCCTTGAGGGTGAAGATTACGAAGGTCTGGAGGATGAAGAGTACGAGGATGAAAAAACTGAAGGACCTGCCGGAGCAAGTCCGTTGAATTTCTTCAGCTGATCATGGAAGAAGTAAGGATAGACAAATACTTGTGGGCGATCAGGGTCTACAAGACAAGAACTGACGCTACGGATGCCTGCAAAGGAGGAAAAGTGCGTGTCAACGGCGCCGATACCAAGCCCTCTAAGCTGGTGAAGGTGGGAGACACCATAGTTGCACGCAAGGGCGCAGTCACATATACATATAAGGTTCTTCAGCTAATAGACAAGCGTCAGGGTGCGAAACTGGTACCGAACTATGCAGACAACCTGACTCCGCCGGAGGAAATCGCCAAGCTGCGTGCTCCTGTCGAGACATTCTTCCTCAAGCGTGACAGAGGAGCTGGACGTCCTACCAAGAAAGACCGTCGTCAGATGGAAGATCTCTGGGACAACCTCAGCTTCGATGTCCCGGATGATATAGCCGAGATCATAGCTTCAGACTACGATTTCGAAGACTGACGTCTTGATATAATGGCGGCAGATAGTTTCAGAAAACAATAAAACCGGTTTGTATGACCGGTTTTATTGTTTATGCTATGTTATTTGAAATATCTGTTGTAAAGTCCCTGGAAGCCTGCACCGTGACGGGCTTCATCCTTGCACATTTCGTGAACTGTATCGTGGATTGCGTCAAGGTTCTGCTGCTTTGCAAGAGTAGCGATTCTCTTCTTGTCCTCACATGCGCCCTGCTCTGCAAGCATCCTCTTCTCTACATTTGTCTTTGTATCCCATACACACTCTCCTAGAAGTTCCGCAAACTTGGCAGCATGCTCAGCCTCTTCCCACGCATATCTCTTGAAAGCCTCTGCGATTTCAGGATATCCTTCTCTGTCTGCCTGACGGCTCATGGCAAGGTACATTCCGACCTCGGAGCATTCGCCGTTGAAATGGTCGCGAAGACCTTTCAGGATAACCGGATCAACATCCTTTGCAACACCGATCCTATGTTCGTCAGCCCAGGTCAGCTCGCCTTCTGTTTCAACGATTTCCTCGAACTGGTCAGGTCCTACATGGCACAATGGGCACTCTTCCGGAGCAGTTTCACCTTCATGGATATAACCGCATACCAAGCATCTGAATTTCTTTGTCATAACTGTATCTGTTTAAGAGTTCAATAATATTGTTATTTTGAAGAATTCTAAATTATCACAATACAAAGGTAAGTGAAAAAACTATAATTTCAAACTTTTTTCGATAAATAACAACTTTTTTTTGAAATGTGCCGTGATTTGGCAGTTTAAGAGGTTATCTTTGCATTCATGAAACCTTTTTTGAAACAGGTCGCAGACCATTATTACAAGCTCGACAGGACCGACGGCAGGTGTTTTATATTTCCCAACCGTCGCTCGATGACGTTTTTCAGGAAATATCTCGCTGACGCAGTTGCAGAAGATCCTGCAGCAGTTCCGTTGCGTGTTCCTAAGATGCTTACCATAAATGACTTCTTCTATACGGTAACCGATGCCAGGGTGACTGACAAGGTCAGGCTGCTTCTGGCTTTATACGATTGCTACAAGGAACTCAACCCTAAGGCTGAACCTCTTGATGAATTCATCTTCTGGGGTGATGTCATATTAGGGGATTTCGATGATGTGGACAAATATCTTGTGGATCCGAAACAGATATTTACAAATGTCGCAGACCTGAAGCAGATTCAGGATACGTTTACATATCTTACAGAAACCCAGAGAAAAGCCATAGAAGGTTTCATCAGCCATTTCAATGACCGTTCAGGCAGACTGACTGTCGATGTCGGTGGAGAAAATGTCAAAGGTCGCTTTCTGCAGATATGGAATCTGCTGCTCCCTTTATATGAAAGGTTCCGTGACAGTCTGGAGGATAAGGATATGGCGTATGAAGGCATGGTCTACAGGAATCTCGCTCAGAGGTTCGCAGACGGGACTGCGGCAGAACTGCTTGAAAAGGTTTTTTCAGAAGATACAGTTTTCGTTTTTGTCGGTCTGAATGCCTTGAATGAATGCGAGAAGGTATTGTTGAGGAAGCTGAGAGATGCCGGTGTCGCTGAATTCTGCTGGGACTGGTCCGGGGAGATGATCAGGGATGACCGGAACAAGGCTTCATTCTTCATGAAGGAAAATCTTCGTGAATTTCCTCAGACCGCCGGGTGGAAGGAAGAGGCTGATGCTGCAGTTCCTGAAATCAATGTGGTAAGCGTATCATCTTCTACCGGACAGGCCAAGCGTCTGCCGGATATATTGAAGCGTATAGCTCGGGCCGGATATGGAGGGGATGTTTCAAGGGTTGATTCACGCTGTGCTGTAGTTCTGCCTGATGAAAACCTTCTCGTTCCTGTACTGAATTCCATACCGGAGCAGGTGAATGACATAAATGTGACGATGGGTCTTCCTATGCGTGGCAGTCTGGTCTATGCATTGATGGAGGAAGT
>JAFVMQ010000006.1 GCA_017506825.1 Bacteroidales bacterium | reverse complement strand
GCGTCGCTTCCATCTCGGGGTCATTCTGGTACGATGGATTTACCGAGTGGCTGAAGGATCAGGAACTGCATGCGGAAAGGTATTTTCTCTCCCTCGGCGACAAGGAACCCAAGGCAAAGAACGAGAGACTAGCTACCGTAGGAACCTGTTCCGAAGCAGTGCTTCAAATTATCAAGGATAACGATAAGGAGGTCACCTTCATGACTGACGAGGGCAACCACTTCGAGTTTTTCAGGGAGCGCCTTGAAAAGGCTCTCACTGCATGTCTTGGCATCGTCAATGAAGAGGCAGAGTAATGATAAGACAGACAACATTCAATCTTTCAGCAAAGCGTAGGGGCTGTCACCTGGTGACTCAGGAAATTCTTGAGCATCTTCCGAAGCCACTGCCTCAGGTAGGTATGCTCAATCTATTTGTCCAGCATACATCATGTGCATTGTCCATCAACGAGAACTATGATCCCGATGTGCGCGCCGACATGGAAGCGATATTGAATCATATGGTCAAAGAGAGGGAGCCATATTACGAGCACACAATGGAAGGCCCCGATGATATGCCGGCACACGCCAAGTCATCTCTCTTTGGAGTAAGCCTTACTATCCCTATCACCAATGGCCGTCTAAACCTTGGAACTTGGCAAGGTGTTTATCTCTGTGAGTTCCGTAATCATGGCGGATCCAGGACTATAGTCGCAACAGTCTACGAATAGTTCCTTATCGAAATTACGCAACTCAAGAAGCATCTAAATAGATAATATCAGTATTTCCTTATACCTATAATATAATTGCTACTCGTGTGTAATCACACATAAGGATATCATTACTACCGCAGGAAATCTAGGATTAAAGGACTCTTGGATTTTTCAAAGAAGTCTTCCTTTCCCTTCATCTCTCTACTGATCGTATATGCTTATGCTATTTAAGAGCATAGCGTATTATATATGCTATGTCACCGTGTGTCAACTGTTGTATCTGTCTCATTTTCAATACTCCCAAAGGATTGTTAATTTCGCAACTGGGACTTTTTGAATACCTTATTGGGACTTTTTGAATACATTTTCCAGTCGAAAGTAGGACTTTTTGAATACTAAAAATTTCAAATGGGAAAAATTCCGAAAGTCATTCCTAATTGAACAAATGGGACTTTTTGAATACTTTTCCGTGAGATTGCAGGAGTTTTCATCAGGTTTCTTCCTACGGAAGAGGTCATTTTACCGGAGTTCACTGAAGTCCGGTAAATCCAAATGAATGCAAATGGGACTTTTTGAATACTTTTGAAACAGGTATTATCGGTAGTATTGATATTCATATTTTTTCTTAACCAAAAATGATTTACATTTGCCCCGTCCAGATTCAGTGCGATGGAACAAAGAAGCATACAACCAGTCTCACACGAGGGCCTGTCTCCCAAAGGACGACAGGTAGTTCAGTCATACATTGCCACTACGGCTATGTATGACTTCAACGTGTACGAGAAACGAGTGATGTACAACCTCGTGAAGCTCGCCCAGAGTCAGATCGAAGGCGTGACCATCTCTGACAACCTGCACAAGATCTGCCACGACCTGAAGGGTTATGTCCACATCACTCTCCCACTGTCGGATTTTCTGGCAGACGAAGATGACAAGAACCACAGGAGAATCAAGGAGGCTCTGAAGTCTCTTCACAGGAAGACCTTCGAGTACCTGGACAATGATGTCTGGGAATGCATCTCGATCATAGCCCTTCCGAAGATTGCCCTTCACTCACGTCAGGTGTCATTTATCGTTGACAGCCGCGTGTGGGATGTCCTGTTGGACTTCTCACGAGGTTTCTCTAGATATGATATCGAAGTGGCATTCCGTCTAGAGAGTTGCTATTCAATGCGTTTCTACGAGCTTATGGCCTGTCAGAAGGAGCCTATCACTTACTCTATCGACGCCCTTAGGCGTATCTTCAAGCTGGAAGACAAGTATGCATATACCAAGGACTTCATACGCAGGGTGGTCGAATCCTCAAAGCTTGAACTGGACCAGAAATCCCCTGTCTCATTCACCTACTCGCCGATCAAGGAGGGCAAGAAGATCACTCAGCTCATCTTCTTCCCGGTGAAGCTTTCCCTTGTCGAAACCGAGGATGATGAGCACAGGAGGATCATCCGCAAGTACGGTTCCTCTGCCGTGCTTACAGCCGACGAACGACGCTTCCTGGAAGAGATCGGATTTACTGATAGCGGCATCAACAACAACATCACACTGTTCATGGAATGCCAGAAGAATCTGGACTTCATCTACGAGCTCGCGCTGATCAAGGGAAAGAGCAGAACCAAGAAGAATCCTTGCGGTTGGGCCATCAGAACGCTGAATGGAAAGCTCGCCGATAAAAAATCTTCAAAGGCTTAATAAAACAAGTTTTATTACAATAGCCATCATAATTTTTCTTAACAAAAATATCATATTATACTTTGACATAATTCATAATTTCTTTTAACTTTGCCACCGCAAGGTAAAACTGGAATATGAAACTCAACGAAGGATTGAAGGCTTACGGCATGAAGGCCGTATTGGCTCTGACGACATGTATCTTGTCCACATCGGTCGCTAACGCACAGCGGACGATGAACGGTCAGGATAACATCAGCGTGTCCATACACTACTCCTTCTCAGGTCAGGTTCCGATTGGCGCAGATCTCTGGTGGGGACGGTACCTGCTTAGCGGAAATGCCAAGGCGGGCATCAGTTACT
>JAFVMQ010000053.1 GCA_017506825.1 Bacteroidales bacterium | reverse complement strand
CATCCGGCGCCTTGCTCCAGTCAAACTCCACATCTATATCTATGGTGTGTGGATGGTCGTAGCAGAGGTCCTTGTGTGTGCAGGCCTGAGTCAGCATCAGGACAGCGAGCATTGTAATGAATCTTCTCATCTGCCACCTCCTTTTCTGACGAATGTGCCGGCGTCAATCCTCCACACCAATGATACTCCTATCTTTGTCGGACCATACATGTGCCTTATTCTTGTTTCCTTCCAGACGTAGCATCCGTCTTCGGGGTCATAAAGCTTGTATTCTCCTCCTATGTATCCTAAACCCAACTCAAAATCTATGTTAAGCGACTTCGTCACAGGCAGTGAGTAGCCGTACTCAATGCCGCCTCCATAGCTGAATTTGCTCTGCACTCCTCTTGCACCCGCTTCCAAGTCGTATGTGAACGCCTGTCCGTATATACCTATATGGTGCCCTGAAAATGCTCTTTCTTCTGCCTGCTTTCCGAAATATTTCCGGATGTCAGCTTCTCCTCCGTATATCCTCCAGTACAGGTGGGATTCATTGATGCTCCACCATGCATGGTTCCATGTGGCTCCGACAGCCCATCCGTCCCCGAAATATACTTCAGCTCCTATGTTCGGCGTCAATGCGGCGTCGTAAAGAATGTTGGTTCTGAGTCCGAATGAAACCTTCTGAGGTTCTTTGTAAGACTGTCTTGCCGGAAAGTACTCATGCCTGCATGTCATGCCTGTTTCAACCGGCTCTATAGAAGTCTGTCTTACTTCCTTGACAGGAATGATTGGTTCTTCCTTGCGGAAGCTGATGCTTACTATGCATGCTTCTCGTAGTTGCGGGCAGTATTTCCTTTTGAGATAACTCCAGGTGTATCCGTTGTCCAGGCGGTTCAGTCTCCACTCTCTTGTCGCATCCGATATGCCTTCAGTAGAAATGATGTCAAGGACTTTGTTTCTGTCATGACGGTGATAATTCAGATTTACAGCTTCTGCCAGACCTTCCCAGTTTTCGTCTGTGACATTCGTACGAATGGCAGTACTGTCTATCTTTCCCTCTCCTGTAGTGATTATGAACTCAGCGATGGCCTTTGCTCGTTCTGATGCAAGATATGCATTCCTTTGGCGTGCTCCTTCCGGTGAGGATACGACGTTTATTTCGATAGATTCGATTTTTCCAGGTCTTTCAAAGAACTTCGTCAGTTTCAGCCAGCTGTCGGCATTCGACATGTATGAGGTATCGACGGCTGTCTTGTCAAAGCGGAAATGAAATCTTATTTTTTCCGTTCCGTTGGTTTCAGCTGCATGCATATGGATGCAGGATGCTGTGAGAATCAGCATTATTGCGATCATCCATATGATAACTTTGCGAGCCATAGATACTTGCGCATTCTACAAAGTTAGATTTTTTTTTTGAAATAGTTTGGGTTTTCGTGCTTTTTAGTGTGGATGGTAAAAAAATACCGACAATGTTTTTGTCAACATTGTCGGTCTATTTTTTCATATTAGGATGATGTCTTAGAACATCTCTGGATTGTTGTTGTCTTCGTTCTGAGCTGGCTCTTCGCGGCGGTCGCGGCGAGGACCTCTCGGACCTTTGTCATCGCGGCGAGGACCGCGGTCACCTCTGCGGTCATCACGGCGTGGTGCACCCTGACGGTCGTCGCGGCGTGGACCTCTGTCTCCGCGTGGCTTGCGCTCAGGCTCTACATAGCCTTCAGGCTTTTCGATGAGTGCCTTGCGTGAAAGTCTCATCTTGCCTGTCTTGGCGTCGATCTCGAGGAGTTTCACGTCTACTTCGTCGCCAACGTTGAGAACATCCTCTACCTTCTCGGTCTTCTTCCAGTCGATTTCTGATACATGGAGAAGTCCTTCCTTGCCTGGGAGAATCTCTACGAATGCACCGAACTCGAGGATTGAAACAACCTTGCCGTGGTATACTGTGTCTACTTCAGGAACTGCTGTGATGCCGTTGATCCAAGCGATAGCCTTGTCCATAGACTCCTTGTCAAGACCGAAGATGTCTACAACACCCTTCTGAGCACCGTCTATCTGCTCCTCGGTGATAGTGATTGTTGTACCTGTCTCGCGCTGGATCTTCTGGATGGTTTCGCCGCCCTTTCCGATGATCGCTCCGATGAATTCACCGTCAACGATGAGCTGTACCATACGTGGAACGAACTCCTTGTACTCTGCACGCGGCTCGCTGATTGTCTTCATCATCTCGCCCATGATGTGCATACGACCCTGACGTGCCTGCTCGAGAGCTCTTTCGAGAACGTCGTAAGAAAGGCCGTCCACCTTGATGTCCATCTGGGTTGCTGTGATACCGTCCTTTGTTCCGGTCACCTTGAAGTCCATGTCTCCGAGGTGGTCCTCGTCACCGAGGATGTCGGTAAGGATTGCATATCTTTCGTTAGGGTTGTCCTTGTCAGTGATAAGACCCATCGCAACACCTGCAACAGGCTTCTTTATCTTCACACCTGCATCCATGAGTGCAAGACAGCCTGCACATACTGTCGCCATCGAAGAAGAACCGTTAGACTCGAGGATGTCTGAAACCACGCGTATTGCGTATGGATTCTCCGGAGCCATAGGGATCATAGGCTTGAGTGCTCTGTATGCAAGGTTTCCGTGTCCGATCTCGCGACGGCCTACGCCACGCTGAGGGCGTGCCTCACCTGTTGAGAAAGGAGGGAAGTTATAGTGGAGTACGAACTGGTCGGTATCCTGGATGAGAACCTCGTCACGCTCCTTCATGTCAAGCTTTGTTCCGAGGGTTACAGTCGAGAGTGACTGAGTCTCTCCGCGGGTAAAGATAGCCGAACCATGTGCGCATGGAAGGTAATCTGTCTCACACCAGATAGGACGGACTGTTGTTGTGTCACGACCGTCGAGACGAACGCCTTCGTCGAGGATCATGTTTCTCATGGCAGCCTTCTCAACTGCATGGTAGTATCTCTCGATCATCATTCTCTTCTCTTCCTGCTCCTCCTCCGGAAGTGTTGCGTAGAACTCCTCCTTGAGTGCCTCGAATGCGTCTGAACGCTCGTGCTTTGCAGAACCTGACTTAGCGATAGCGTAGCATCTGTCGTAGCAGAACTCCTGGATAGCCTTGCGGAGGTCCTCGTCGTTCTCTTCGTGGCAGTATGCTCTCTTCTGAGTCTTGCCTACAGCCTCTGTAAGCTCCATCTGAACCTTGCAGTGCTTCTTGATCTCCTCGTGAGCGAACTTGATTGCCTCGAGCATGTCTTTCTCGCTTACCTCGTTCATCTCACCCTCAACCATCATGATGTTGTCGTATGTTGCAGCAACCATGATGTCGAGATCTGCGTCTGCCATCTCGCTGAAGTTAGGGTTGATTCTGAGTTCACCGCCGATACGTGCAACACGTACCTCTGAGATAGGTCCCTCGAACGGAATGTCGCTGACTGCAAGAGCAGCTGATGCTGCAAGACCTGCGAGTGCGTCAGGCTGGATATCCTTCTCTGCTGAGATAAGGTTTACGTTTACGAACACCTCTGCGTGGAAGTCCTCAGGGAAAAGTGGCCTGAGGGCACGGTCAACGAGGCGTGCGATAAGGATTTCGTAGTCGGAAGCCTTTCCTTCACGCTTCATGAATCCGCCAGGGAAACGTCCTGCGGAAGCATATTTCTCTTTGTAGTCTACCTGGAGAGGCATGAAGTCAACATCCTCTTTTGCGTCTTTTGCGCATGTTACTGTCGCGAGGAGCATTGTGCCACCCATCTTGACTACTACAGAACCGTCAGCCTGCTTTGCAAGCTTGCCGGTCTCGATTTCAATTACCCTGCCGTCGGATAATTCGATTGTCTTTTTAACGATATTCATTACTACTTCTTCAACCTGCCTCCCCCTATGGGAGTGGATTAATATTCTGTTTCATCAAATGACCATTGTATCAGGCCCGATATATATGTTTGTCATTCCTCAGGCGCCGCAGGTTGTTGTCTGCGCCATCAGACTTCTTTGCGTGAAAAAAGGGGGATTACCCAAATTGCTTTGAGCGCTCCCCCTTCGTCGGTTCCTACTATGATGTAGCTTATCGACGGAGGCCAAGCTCCTTGACGATAGCTCTGTATCTCTCGATGTCAACTGACTTGAGATAATCAAGTACACGACGACGCTTACCTACAAGCTTAAGAAGCGAGCGACGGGTTACATAGTCGTGCTTGTTGCTCTTAAGATGCTCGGTAAGGTGAGCGATACGGTAGGAGAATAAAGCCACCTGGCTCTCTGGAGAACCTGTGTCAGTATTGGACTTTCCGTACTTCTCGAAAAGCTCCTGTTTTTTCTCTGGTGCCAAATATTCAGCCATCTTTAGAAAAAATTAGAGGTTAATAAATTAAGTTTCTTGTGCCGCATCCTTTCAAGGGGATTTAGCGGGCGCAAAGATAAGCATAATATCCAAGAAAACAACTGAATAAAAGAAAAAATCATATGAATATTGTTATCTTTGTTCCGTTCGATAAAAATGAATCATGCAGACAAGACTTTTTATAAAACTGATATCAGCTGCACTCTTTCTTGCAGCCTCTTTTTCATGCTGTAATGCCAGTGGCGCGTGTATCTGAAAAGAAATATATTGACCCGGAGATAGGGGAGGTGGTGTTCCGCAAAAGCAAGCGGAGCAGGTGCATCAGCAT
The DNA here is from genome assembly GCA_017506825.1 of Bacteroidales bacterium. Classification (GTDB taxonomy): domain Bacteria; phylum Bacteroidota; class Bacteroidia; order Bacteroidales; family UBA932; genus Cryptobacteroides. The sequence continues at coordinate 106 of JAFVMQ010000053.1, read as the reverse complement.
CCGTGTGCATCCTGTCAAGGGTATCAGTGTTTCCGTACCTTATATAATACCGTATGCTGTCGCTCAGGCTTTCTTTCATTCCCGTCGCGGCTGGATTCTCGATACT
>JAFVMQ010000052.1 GCA_017506825.1 Bacteroidales bacterium | reverse complement strand
GTCCTGAACCTGATATGAAAGGGTTATCGGAATCTGCTGGATGGAGTCTGCCTCTTCCTTGGTAATGAAGCCGTTCTGCTCCATTCTTGAGATCACGAGATTTCTTCTTGCGAGGGACTTTTCGGGATTAAGCGCCGGATTATACCTTGTCGGCTTGTTCACCATTCCCACAAGTGTCGCCGCCTCTTCGACAGTAAGGTCGATCGGCGCCTTGCCGAAGAATGTCTGAGCTGCAGCCTTTATACCATATGCGTTGCTTCCGAAGAAGACCTGGTTCATGTACATGTTCATAATCTCGTCCTTGGTATAGCTGCGCTCCAGTTTTACTGCCGTAACCCACTCCTTGAGCTTTGTCCAGACCATCTTCAGGATAGATCCGCCCATATCGTCACGAGGGTAGAGAGTCTTTGCAAGCTGCTGGGTTATGGTACTTCCTCCACCCTGGCTGGAGCTTCCTCCGAGCAGGGTCTTTACAAGCACACGTCCGAGACTTTCGAAGTCGATGCCTGAATGGCTGTAGAAACGCGAGTCCTCGGTAGCGACCGCCGCATTCACCAGATTCTTCGAAAGTTCGTCATAACTTACATAAGACCTGTTCTCTATATGGAAGGTGGTCAGGATCTCTCCGTCTTCTGCAATGACCTGGGTCGCAAGCTTGCTGTCAGGATTCTCAAGGTCTTCAAACGAAGGAATGTCGGCAAAAGCCCATACCGCACCTATCAGAAGAACCACCGCAGCGACTCCCGAAGCGAAGATAATCCAAAACCATCTTACTGTTTTTCTTTTTGTTGCGTCTGTCATATTTTATACTTTGTATAATGGTTTTTCAAACTTACAAAAGTAGCAACAAAATTTGGAAAATTGCCTGAAAAGTGTCTTACTTTGCATTTTCTTTTGAAAAAACAGGAGATAATGAGCATGAAGGAAGGACAAAATCTTGTAATCGTGGAGTCGCCTGCCAAGGCCGGCACCATTCAGAAATTTTTAGGCAAAGACTATATTGTAAAGTCGAGCTTCGGACACATAAGGGATCTGCAGGACAACGAACTCAGCATAGATGTAAAGAACGGATTTGCACCGGAATACGTGATTCCCGCAGACAAGAAGAAGGTGGTTGCCGAACTCAAGAAAGCTGCTGAAGGAGCTTCGACAGTATGGCTTGCATCCGATGAAGACCGAGAGGGAGAGGCTATTTCATGGCATCTTTTCGAGACTCTCGGGCTCAATAAGGAAAACACAAAACGAATCGTATTCCACGAAATCACAAAGCCTGCCATCTTAAGCGCAATCGAAAATCCGAGGGAAATCGATATGAGCCTTGTCAACGCCCAGCAGGCACGAAGGGTTCTTGACCGTCTTGTAGGATTCGAGCTTTCGCCCGTTCTCTGGAGAAAGATCCAGCCGAAGCTGTCTGCCGGACGTGTCCAGTCGGTAGCGCTCAGACTCGTTGTAGACAGGGAAAGAGAGATACTCGCTTTCAGAAACGAGCCATATTATAAGGTAGATGCTCTCTTCCATCCCGAAGGCTCTCCTGAAAAGACTCTTGTAAAGGCTACCCTCGACAGAAGATTCCCTGATATGGCTTCCGCACAGGAATTCCTCGAAAGATGCATAGGAGCGGAATTTACAGTAAGCAACATCGAGAAAAAGGAAGGCAACCGCTTCCCGGCAGCTCCGTTCACTACCTCAACTCTCCAGCAGGAGGCTGCAAGAAAACTGAGGATGTCGGTAAGCCAGATCATGAGCGTAGCCCAGAGACTTTATGAGCACGGACTGATCACCTATATGCGTACCGACTCCACTAATCTTTCCGGTCTCGCGATCAATACTGCAAAGAAATTCATCTGCGACAATTTCGGAGAGGAATATTCAAAGGTAAGACAGTACAGGACAAAGACGAAAGGTGCGCAGGAAGCCCACGAAGCCATCCGTCCCACATATATTGAAAACACGGAAATAGAAGGAACTCCTCAGGAGAAGAAACTGTATGAGCTTATCTGGAAGCGTACAGTGGCATCCCAGATGGCTGACGCACGTATCCTGAAGACCGACATCAAGGTTTCATCAGATAAAGGTGAAGAGAAATTCAATGTACAGGCAAGCGAAGTTCTCTTCGACGGATTCCTGAAACTGTATATCGAAAGCACTGACGAACCTCAGCAGGATGACGAGATGGTGATTCTTCCTGAAGTGAATGTCGGAGACAGGATGTTTGAAAACGGCATCACAGCCGATTGCAAATTTACAGCAGCTCCTCCAAGATATTCGGAAGCGACACTTGTCAAGAAACTCGAGGAACTTGGAATCGGTCGTCCGTCAACATATGCACCGACCATCTCCACCCTCACAAAGGGACGCGGATACATCGTCAAGGGAGACAAGACCGGAGAGAAGCACCAGGTGACCAACCTCAGCCTCAGGAACGGTACCATCAAGACCTCTTCGAAATACGAAACAACAGGTGCCGAAAAAGGCAGGCTTCTTCCGCAGGACATCGGAATGATAGTCACCGACTATCTTGTAAAGAACTTCGACACCATCCTCGACTATGGATTCACTGCAAATGTGGAGAAGGATTTCGACCAGATAGCAGACGGAGAGATGGAATGGAACTCTGTAATTTCTGATTTCTACGGTCCTTTCCATACCAAAGTCCAGGAAACCCTTTCCAACAAGGAATACAGCCACATAAGCCGCGAAATAGGTATTGATCCTTCTGACGGACAGATGCTTACAGCACGTTTCGGACAATACGGACCATATGTGCAGAAGGGAGACGGAGATAACAAGCAGTATGCAAGCCTTGCTCCGGGACAACTCATTGAGAGCATCACTCTTGAAGAGGCGCTCAAACTCTTCGAACTTCCACGCAATGTCGGACAATATGAGGGTATCGATATAATCTGTACCAAGGGAAGATTCGGTCCATACATTAAATACGGTGACAGGAACGTTTCGCTTCCACGCGGAACAGACCCGCTCAAGGTGGACCTCGACACATGCATACAGTTCATTTCTGACAGCCTCAACAAGAAGACCGGAGGAATGATTGCAGAATACAAGGACAGCGACATCCAGGTCATTGACGGCACCTACGGACCATACATCAAACACGCCGGCAACAACTACAAGATTCCTAAGGGAACGGATCCTGCCGAGCTTACAGAAGATAAATGTAAGGAGATCATCTCATCATCAGAGCCTACAGGACGTAAGAAAAAGCGCAGATAAATTTACAGAATGTAATATTTCGACCGTTAATTTTTGACATTTTCCAATTTGTCATTAAATTAGCGGTCGATTATTGTTATAATTTATAAGACTATGTCAAACTATCAGCTCGATCAGATCGACCAGAAGATCCTGTCATTTCTGGTAAAGAATGCCAGAATGCCGTTCCTGGAGATTGCACGTGAGTGCAATGTATCCGGAGCCGCCATCCATCAGAGAGTAAAGAGACTGGAGACCAACGGAGTCATTACCGGCTCGCGTCTCCTGGTCAAGCCTCAGGCTCTCGGACTCAACGTATGCGCATACGTAAGCGTATCACTTTCGGAAGCAAACAAATATCCTGAAGTGATAGATTCGTTCAAGAAGATTTCAGAGATAGTGGAATGCCACTTCGTTACAGGAAAGCACGCTCTGCTTATCAAGTTGTATTGCTTTGACCATGACCACCTTATGCAGGTGCTTCTCAATACGATACAGAAGATTCCTTACGTCCAGCAGACAGAAACCCAGATATCTCTTGACCAGGCTATCGAGCGTCAGGTGTGGGTAAAGGAATACCAGAATACCAGCTTCTCGGCCAGCATCAAGAAAAAGAAGAAGGAAGCAAAATAGGCTATTCCGCAGAGATTGACATGATGGCACGGGCGAAAAGAAGATCGTCCTTTGTAGTCATCTTTATATTGAACCTCTCCCCCATTGTGTAGGAGAGGTTTTTTCCATATTTCTCGACGACTGAGGCATCGTCGGTGAATGATGTTTCATACGGAAGAGAGTATGCCGCTTTCAATATTTCAGAATGAAAGATCTGAGGGGTCTGGACCCCGAAAAGAACAGAACGGTCGACAGATGCCCCCGGCACTGTTTCAAGCATGTCTCCATTGCGGTGAAGCACTCTCATTGTATCCACACAAGGCACGACAGGAATAAGTGCAGGGGTGTTTTCCGCCTCCTCGAACATTCTTGAGACCATCCCCGGGGTAAGCAGGGGGCGAACCCCGTCATGGACAGCAACGACTGCTCCTTCCGGTATCTTTTCAAGAGCATTCCTTACAGAATGAAAGCGTGTGATCCCTCCTTTGACAAGAACCTGAGGACAGATGAAGTTTCTTTCAAGACAATAATTCCTCCAATATGTCATATGGTCTTCGGGAAGAACCGTCACTACCGATATGCCCGGACATGCATCAAGAAAGATTTCGATTGTTCTCTGAAGTATCGCTTTCCCGCCAAGCTCTATGAACTGCTTCGGCACTTCGGCCCCCATTCTTGTGCCGCTGCCGGCCGCCATGATGATTACATATTTCCTTCTGCCCATGTCTTGAAAATGTTTTCACAAAAATAATAAGATTGTTTCGATTTATATCGGTAATATTTTGTAATTTTACGCCCTAATATTTAAATCCGAAAAAACAGTTATAAAATATGGCATTTTCATTCTTGACACAGGAGATTGCAATGGACCTCGGAACGGCCAACACCGTCATCTTCCAGAACGACCAGATCGTCCTCGACGAGCCGAGCATCGTTGCGATCGACAACAATACAGGAAAGGCTATCGCCCTCGGTCAAAAGGCCAAGCTTATGCAGGAAAGAGAGAATCCGGGTATCAAGACCGTTCGTCCGATGAAGGACGGAGTCATTGCTGACTTCAACGCTGCAGAGATGATGATCCGCGGATTCATCAAACAGGTAAACAGCAAGCGCAGGTCTCTCTTCACCCCGAACATCAAGATGGTGGTCGGAATTCCTTCAGGTTCTACCGAGGTTGAGATTCGTGCGGTACGCGACTCTTCGGAACATGCCGGAGGACGCGACGTATATCTGATCTACGAACCTATGGCGTCTGCTCTCGGTATCGGTCTTGACGTCGAGGCACCTAAGGGTAACATGGTTGTGGACATAGGAGGCGGTACAACTGAAATCGCCGTGATCTCTCTCGGAGGTATCGTGGTCCAGGACTCCATCAAGGTTGCAGGTGACGTATTCACAACCGACATCCAGCAGCACCTCAGACAGCAGCACAACATCAGGGTAGGTCAGATCACTGCAGAAAAGATCAAGATCGCGATCGGAGCGGTTATTCCTGATCTCGAAGAAGAACCGGAACCATATGCAATCACAGGTCCTAACCTGATGACAGCACATCCTGTTCATGCGACCATCACTTACCAGGAGATCGCGCATTGTCTCGACAAGTCAGTGGCACGTATCGAAAGCGGCATCATCCATGTCCTCGAGCAGACTCCGCCGGAGCTTTACTCGGACATCGTGGAGAACGGTATCCACCTTGCAGGCGGCGGCTCGCTCCTCAGAGGTCTTGCAAAGCGTCTTTCAGAGAAGATCAACATTCCGTTCTATGTAGCTGAAGACCCGCTCAGAGCTGTTGCAAGAGGTACATGCCTCGCACTCAAGAACACCGAGAACTATACATTCCTCATGAGATAAGACATTGCGCAAGAGCAATCTCATATACCATCTGATCAATGCAGCTATCTTCATCTTTCTGGAGATAGCTGCATTGAATATGCTTGGAAACAACGGAAGCATCCAGGGAACATGGATCTCGCGCGGAGTCCAGAACTTCATGGGAGCGGTCTGGGGTGGTGCGCAGAGCATTTCGGACTATTTCTCTCTGAGAAAGAAGAATGATGTTCTGGCGCAGGAGAATTTCGAACTCAGGCTTCAGATTGAACAGATGAAGGCGGCAATGCCGGATTTCATTCCTGAAAACATCGGCAAAACCGGAAGTACAGCCGGTAACTACCGCTATATCCACGGAGAGATAACGAAGATCAGCAACAACACCCAGCACAACTACATGATCATCGGCAAGGGATACGAAGATGGAGTGACTGAAGGCGCTGGAGTTATAACAGGAAAGGGTGCCGTCGGCGTAATAGACGCTGTCAGCAGAAGGCATTCGTATGCAAGGTCTTTCCGAAACCATGAGATGAACATCAGCGCGAGACTCGGCAAGGAAGGTGCTGTCGGTCCTCTCACCTGGGACGGAAAAAGCAGTGACGGAGCAATCTTGAAAGAGATTCCTCACCATGTTGAATTCGAGAAAGGCGACACCGTGTTTACAAGCGGCTTTTCATCTATCTTCCCTCCTGACATACCGCTGGGATCTGTTGGTGAAGCAAGGATTGTAAACGGAGCGACTTATGAAATAAACATCACCCTTTTTGAGGATTTCGGCGCACTCAGATATGTCACGATAGTTGAAAACCTCGGAAAAGAGGAAATGAAGGAATTGGAGGAAGGACGATGAAGAACCAGAATTTCGGAGTTTTGTTTTTCTTGATGGTACTCGGTCAGGTCATTCTCTGCAACTTCGCCGATTTCGGTCCGTATGTGAGCCTGAGCCTGCTTCCTGCCATGATCCTATGCGTACCACTGGCTGTAAGCACTCCTGCATGTATGCTGCTCGCCTTTGCAACCGGACTGTCCGTAGACTGGCTAGCCGAAGGCATTGTCGGACTCAATGCGGCGTCCCTGATCCCTGTCGCCCTGATGCGCAAGCCTCTTATCAGATTCTTCCTCGGAGAAGACCTGATAACTCGCAGCGACAGTTTTTCTTTCAAGAAATACGGCGCAGCCAAGATTTCGGCGATTCTGCTTATCGAGACCCTGATCTTCCTCAGCATCTATGTATTCCTTGACGGCGCAGGCACCAGAACGGCAGTATTCAACCTTCTGCGCATAGGCGTATCTCTCGCATGCAATTACATTCTCGCTATTATCGTTACGAACATACTGACGGTCGATGACCGCAAATAAGGGAGGACGAGATGAAACTGAACAGGGAAAACAAGCTTCTCATAGGTCTGTGTACGGCGGCGGCAATATTGATCGCCAAGCTGTTCAGCATCCAGATACTTGACGACAAATACAAGCTTTCGGCTGAAAACAACACGATGGTCTACACGACCATCTACCCAACCCGCGGCATCATCAACGACAGAAACGGAGATATCCTTGTGGGAAACAAGGTGGCATACGACCTGATGGTGACCCCTAAGGAAGTAGAGGAATTCGACACTCTTGCCCTCTGCAAGGTTCTCGACATAACTCCGGAATTCGTGAAGGAAAGATGGACGAGTACTACCGTAACCGTAGACGCATCGGTTACCAGTCAGTCGTTATGATAAAGCAGATACCACCTGAAACATACATGAAGTTTGCAGAAGTTGCCTACAGGTTTCCCGGTTTCAGAGGTCAGGCGCGAAGCATAAGGGAATATCCCTTCAATGCCGGAGGAAATCTTCTCGGATATGTTTCCGAGGTCAATGCGAATTACATAGAAAGACATCCGGGCGAATACAAATCCGGTGACTATGCAGGTATGACAGGTATCGAGGCTGCCAGAGAGAAGGAACTCAGAGGAGAGAAAGGATACAACATCTGGCTGAGAAACTCACGCAACAAGATAGAATCCCGCTACAAGGACGGTGAGATGGACAAGGAAGCGATTCCGGGAGACGACATCACTACAACCATCGACGCCAAGCTTCAGCACTACGGTCAGATGCTTATGGACAAGAAGGTGGGAAGCCTTGTTGCGATAGAGCCTTCTACCGGTGAAATCCTCACTCTTGTTTCGAGCCCGGGTATAGATGTGGACCAGCTTGCCAACATCGGTCAGCATTACAACGACATCGTTTCCGATCCTTACAAGCCTATGTTCAACCGTGCGGTACAGGCATCCTACCCTCCTGGTTCGGTATTCAAGCTGGTAAACGGCCTGATCGGTCTGCAGGAAGAGGTTTTCACACCTAACACGATGTACCCATGCAGCATGGGTTACCATTTCGGAAAGAACAAGCTCGGCTGCCATGCCCACAAGTCTCCGATCAATTTCGAGGAATCGATCATGATGTCCTGCAACGCATATTACTGCTATGTGCTGCGCAACCTTCTCGAAAATCCTAAATATGATTCGATCGATGAGGCTATGGACAAGTGGAACGAGTATGTCAAAAGCTTCGGCTTCGGCAAGAAGCTCGGCAGCGACTTCCCTTCCGAACTGGGAGGATTCATTCCGGATTCCAAATACTACAACAAGGTCTATAGAAAAGGAGGCTGGAAGGCAACCACGGTTATTTCGCTTTCGATCGGACAAGGCGAGATCGGATGCACCCCTCTGCACCTTGCCAACCTTTGCGCCACTGTAGCGAACAGAGGATTCTACTATAC
>JAFVMQ010000051.1 GCA_017506825.1 Bacteroidales bacterium | reverse complement strand
GGTGCACCGTTCGTATGTTCTGAACATGGATCATGTAAAAGAGGTGGAGCGTGCTGTTGCAGTCATGTCGGACGGAAGCCGTATTTCTGTGAGTGACGGATTCAAGGATTCCTTCATGCAGTATCTTCAGGAACATTCCCTTAGAAAATAAGAGTTATACCTGTCAGAAACAGATTATGAAAAAGATTTTACTCCTTCTCGCAGTGCTCGTCGCATTCAATCCGGCAGCAGACGCCCAGAAAGTCAAGGAAACCCGCAGATTTGCAATCAAGGGTACAGACACTCTCTTCGTGGACCGTCACGTCGATCTCTCCAAGGTTAAAGGTGACCTGATTCCTACAATGATCTACATGTACGGCGGTGGCTGGGCCTTCGGCGGTCGTGGCGGTGACTTCAGCTACCTCACTGATATCGGTGTTCAGGTCGTTTCCATCGATTACCGCAAGGGTCTGACCAAGTACGGCTACAATCCTGCTCCGCCTGAAGAAATGGAAAAGGCCATAGATATGGCTCTGGACGATCTAACGGATGCAATGGCATTTGTGCTCTCGAATGCAGAGGAGTGGAAGGTGGATAAGGAGAAGGTGATGCTCTCAGGTTCCAGTGCAGGCGGCATTACTACGTTGCTGTCGATCTACGATATATGCAACGATGGTCCTTATTCAAAGAAATTTCCGGAAGGCTGGATGCCTGCGGGCTATATAGGCTATGCCGGTGCCATCATCAACCGTCAGCAGGATCTCAGCTGGGCCAAGAATCCATGTCCGATGATGTTCTTCCACGGCAGCGCGGACTTTACCGTGACCATCGATGTTCAGCGAAGTGACGCACTCAACGTTTTCGGTCCTAACTACATCCTCGCCCAGCTTCACGAAATGGGCGTTCCGAATTGGTTCTATTGTGAGATTGACGGTGACCATGTGATTTCTTACAAGCCGTTCAGCGGATACAATACTCACGAGATCCAGACCTTCGTTGAAAAGTATGTGCTTCAGGGGCTCAAGCTTGAGATGAGGACAGAGGAGTATAACCTCGTCGAGTCTTCTCACCTTCCAGGCATCAAACCTGTACACAGCCAGAATCCGGACGCGGAAGGCATGCCGAATCCTATCCCGCCGGCACAGCGCTGATTAGTTCCAATCCCATCCGGGGAAACGGCTGATTTTCCGGATGAAATGACAAACAACCTACCTTTTCTGCTGAGCCTGAATCCAGCCCCAAAACAGGGGTGAAAATATAAAGAAAAAGAGGTTGCGATTTCTCGTAACCTCTTGATTTTGAGTGCTCCCGAACTTGGACTTGAACCAAGGACCCTCTGATTAACAGTCAGCTTTGCTCTCTGCGGCCTCCAAATGCTCCGCATTTGCAGGCTACCAACTGAGCAATTCGGGAATGTGCTGATTATCTGCGATTTACGAAAGCTGATTCTTCGTGAAAAGGTAGTGATAATCTCCCTGCAAAATCAAGAAATCTTCAGCGGTTTACATATTGGTTTACATCCAATCTGTATTCCAAAGTAGGTTAAACTTAAATAATATAATTGTAAATCAATTTAGTTGTCTTATTCCTGTGTCTGACACAATAACAGTTCTGTGTTTTACTTCACACTTGCAAGGTAATCATCGAATGATTTACATAGTGTCACCTTACCTGTTTTCAACTCACAGCATTGAGGGTTGTATCATTCGCTTCTTCGAGAACACCAAGACAACGCAGGTACTTTACAAGAGCCTTACCATCCTGCATGCTTTCATCAACGGTAATTGTATATTTTGCCATATCGAAGATGTGTGATGTTCAACAGATGCAAGTTTAACGATTTCTGCCTTAAATTTGCATAATCAACGGAAAATTCTAATTTTGCAAAAGATAATGAAAATAGGAGTAGTTATGAATAATGTTAATATCTCTTTACCAAAGTCTGATATGAATTTCTTGAGGAAGCTTGCCAAAAATATGGGGTGGGAGATCGTATCTGCACCGAAAAAGAAAAGTGGAATCGATCTCGGTTTAGAGGATCTTGAAAAGGGCAGAGTGTATAGGGCAGAGAATGCAGAAGACTTACTTAAACAGATTTTAGGCTAATGTATTCTATCATCTACACAGGTCAGTTCAAGAAGTCCTTGAAACTATGTGTCAAGAGAGGGCTTGATGTCTCTGTCTTCGCTAAGGCTGTCACCCTCCTACAGGAAAACGGATCATTACCGGATTCGTATAAACCTCATAAGTTGAAAGGAAAATATATAGGCTGTTGGGAATGTCACCTCCAGCCCGATTGGTTATTGATCTGGAAACAGAATGATTTAGAGCTGGAATTGATATTGATTGACACGGGAACACATTCTGATCTGTTCAAGAAATAGCATAGTCACCTTCGGAAACGGAGGTGATTTTTTATTGGGTATGCCAAATCCGATGATTAGAAACGCCTGCACTTCGCTATCCAATCTTTCCACCATTCCATTTTGAGGATCAACTGAAAAAGTAGGTTGGTAAATTTAGTCTTGTTACCTTTGCGTTATGGTAACAAAGACATTATTAGAGACAATATTTCCGAGTGTCATCGTTGATAACTTTGACATCGTGTCAATCCAGCATTATCCCAAGGAT
>JAFVMQ010000050.1 GCA_017506825.1 Bacteroidales bacterium | reverse complement strand
CTCGGCAACAAGTTCCTTGCCTGCAGTCTTTACGATCTTTCCGTCTTTGAGCACATGCACAACGTCTGGAACGATATAATCCAGAAGCCTCTGATAGTGGGTGATTACAATCGCAGCCTTTTCAGGAGTATGGAGGGCATTGACTCCGTTTGCTACGATACGCAGAGCATCTACGTCAAGTCCGCTGTCAGTCTCATCAAGGATAGCGAGGGTCGGATCAAGCATGGCCATCTGGAAGATTTCGTTACGCTTTTTCTCTCCTCCTGAGAAACCGACATTCACCTCGCGTTTCGCAAACTCAGGCTTCATCTGTACGAAAGCCATCTTCTCCCTCAGCAGCTTCAGGAAATCTCCCGCCTTCAATGGCTCGAGTCCCTTTCCGACACGATGGGCATTGACTGCCGTCTTCATAAAATTGGTGATCGTCACTCCAGGAATCTCTACAGGATACTGGAACGAAAGGAAGATACCCGCCCATGCACGCTCCTCCGGTGACATTGCGAGAAGGTCCTGTCCCATGAACTCAATGGTTCCGGCTGTAACTGTGAACTGCGGCTTTCCTGCCAGGACTGCCGACAGCGTACTCTTTCCTGCACCGTTAGGTCCCATGACCGCATGGATCTCTCCCTTGCGGATCGTCAGATCCACACCTTTAAGAATTTCCTTATCCTCAACCGAGGCCCTCAGCCCCTCAATCTTCAATAATATATCGTTTGCCATAATTCTTATTATCTATTCTTGAAATATGTATTGTGTGAATAATATTGGCGGATTACCTAATAATCTAATATCAAACTTTAATGATGGTTCTACTTTAGAACTTGCATTATGGATTCTAAATGAAATCTCCCATCCACCATCCAAAATCAAGTCTATTGTGTTTTCATTCTTGATATCACCCTTATTCATAAAATCAATTTCAACTATACGGGAAGGTAGTGTAATACCTTTCGTCGAAAATTTCGATTTTTGTCCAGATACTGTCTTATTAAGTCCACTGTTGATATTGAATGCCTTAACGATAATTACATTATCTGTGTCATCCTTAATTATTTTATAAAACGGCTTTTCACCTATTAAGTATTGCACTAATTTTTGTGGAACATCTGAATACTTTCGATCAAGCAAGGTCAGTTCAGCCATAAATGCTTTCAACAAAGGAACATATATTTCTTTGTACTTATCCATGCCTAACTCCGACCATAATAAGCCTTGTTTCTTATATGAATCCAACTTATGAAATATCGGTCGTATCTGACTCCAATAATTCTCTGACACTTTATATCCTAACCATTTCTCGCCAAAGTCAATAGATAACGACAAGCGGGAATGCTTTACAGCATCATTGTTATTCTTAGCTGAAAAACCTGTTTCCCAACCAACTTGAGTACGTGAGAAAATTACATCCCTGACATCTCCGGCTCCACCTTCTGAATCTCCAGCCAACCTGATAAATAATACATCCTCCTCTGATCTTTGGGTACATAGCCCTGGTTCAAGTTTAATCAAAGTTGGAATTGATGCTTTTGCAGACAAATCATATAATTCTTTTTCTTTGTCTGAACAGGATTCATAATATGATTTCGCAGTATAGTATTTCTCATCCTCAACATACTGTACTGCAAGTCCTATACTGCTAAGAAAGCTATAATACTCCTTAGCTAAAGCATACTCAAAGGCTTTTCCTGTTTTAACTTGATTACCCGATTTCGACATCTTCAAACACTTTCTTTATAGATTTTCCTACTACTTCCGCCAAATTAACAGGCACAGCATTACCAATCATTTTATATCCCACGTTTATATTTTTATAAACAAATATAAAGTCATCTGGAAATGTTTGTATTCTTGCAACTTCTCTTACTGATAATCTTCTATACATATGTTCCTTTCCTGGAACAAATCTCCTTAAATCTTTGGAAACCAATTCCATTTTAGGGGCACTCGGATGAATCGGAGCCTGACGGCCACTTGCTTGAATTGTAAAAGAAACATCATCCCAGTCTTTAACTCGATTTCTAGACATATATATGGGTGAAAATCCACTTTCCATATATTCATGGTTTGGAATCTCTTTATTCAGTGTATTAGCTTCAACTATTTCATTCTTTAGTGGAATAGGTGAGGTAGAAGCCAAATCAAAAATAGCTGATCTTAATGTAATACGCGCTCCTTCCGGAGTCTGTGGCTGTGGAAATTTATAGTTAACCCCTAGATCTTTCCTAAAGCCTATGAATAACACTCGGTACCTATCTTCCGGAACACCATAATCCGCAGCATTGACACATTGAAAAAACAAGTCATATCCGTACTTTCCTGCGTTTTGGAATGCGCTTTTAAAACTATCCAATGCATTTTTATGTCGAGGTGACAGCATTCCCTTCACATTCTCAGCAACAAAAAACTTAGGGTTTTTTGCATTCAGAATTCGTATATAATCCCAGAAGAGTTGTCCTCTACTATCTTCTATCCCTCTCTTTGCACCACCAGCACTCCATGACTGACATGGTGGACCCCCAATAATACCGTCACAATCCGGAATATCTTCTGCTGGAACATCAATTATGGAACGACGATCTAAAACTGTATCACTATGATTCAGTTCATACGTCGCCCAGATATCTTTATCATATTCATTAGCCCAAATGATTTTGAAACCGGCATTTTCAAAACCTAAATCAAGACCGCCACAACCTGAAAATAAAGAAACTATATTCATGTCACGCGTTTTTTCTATAAAGTTTATACCATGTAAACAGGGACCAGATGCCGTTGATCAGGTAGAGACAGCTGACTATCGGCATGAAGACCAGTCCGACCTTCAGGTAGAGGGTCAAGTTGGCTATGTTCACGAACAGCCAAGCAATCCAGCAGTCCCATTTCTTCAGCGCCGACAAGGTCTGTGCTGTAAGTATCAGGACAGTTACGCAGCAGTCAAGATACGGAAGCGGATTGGCAGGAAAGTATCCCACAAACCACTTTGTGCCCATCTGACTCATCAGCCAGCCCCATGCTAATGCAAGCACAAGCACCATAGCCACGATGCCACCGCGCTGAGGCCATGAAAGCATCGATACCTTCAGATCGCCGCTGCCCGACGCACTCTCCTCTCCCTTCTTCGGGTGGCTCCAGCGATATTGACCCATTATATTGATACCCAAAGAGATAGGCTGCAAAATAAGGTTTGCATACAGGTTCTTCTGCCAGAAGATGAAGAACAGCAATGCAGTATACATGTAACCTACATAAAAGTTATACTTGCTGTTCCTTCCGGCAAGAAACACAGTCGTCAATCCGAATGCCGCCGACAACAGATCGATCAGCAGCACCGGCTTCCCACCCATCTCAAAAAGTATAATATCTAATCCCATCTCCTTTCCGCTCCTATCCTACAGAACCTTCCAGCGAAACCTGAAGGAGCTTCTGAGCCTCGACGGCAAACTCCATCGGAAGCTTCGCAAGCACCTCACGCGCATAACCATTCACAATAAGACCTACCGCCTCTTCCGGTCCTATTCCCCTCTGGTTGCAATAGAAAAGCTGGTCCTCGCTTATCTTTGAGGTCGTCGCCTCATGCTCCACAACAGCTGTCTTGTTTGCATTCTCAATGTATGGGAAAGTATGCGCTCCGCACTTGTCACCTATCAGAAGACTGTCGCACTGCGAGAAGTTACGCGCATTGTCTGCTCCAGGAAGCATCTTGACAAGACCTCTGTAACTGTTCTGGCTGCGACCGGCTGAAATACCCTTGCTGATGATACGGCTACGGGTATTACGTCCTATATGGATCATCTTCGTTCCTGTATCGGCCTGCTGGAAATTGTTTGTAACGGCAACCGAATAGAATTCAGACGAAGAATTGTCTCCCTTGAGGATGGTAGACGGATATTTCCATGTTATCGCCGAACCTGTCTCGACCTGAGTCCATGAAAGATGGCTTCCCGAACCTTTGCAGATACCTCTCTTGGTAACGAAATTGAAGATACCTCCTTTTCCCTGGGCATCTCCCGGATACCAGTTCTGGACTGTCGAATATTTTACTTCCGCATCCTTCTCAACAATTATCTCCACCACAGCTGCATGTAGCTGGTTTTCGTCTCGCATGGGAGCGGTACAGCCCTCCATGTAGCTTACATATGAACCTTCGTCCGCTACAATCAGAGTCCTTTCGAACTGTCCGGTTCCTGCCGCATTGATCCTGAAGTAGCTCGAAAGCTCCATCGGGCAGCGGACTCCCTTCGGTATGTATACGAATGAACCGTCGCTGAATACGGCAGAGTTCAATGCCGAGTAGAAATTGTCACCTATCGGAACAACTGAAGCCAGGTATTTACGGACAAGGTCCGGATGTTCCTTGACAGCCTCGGAGAACGAGCAGAAAATTATTCCTTTCTCAGCAAGCGCAGAGCGGAATGTAGTCGTCACCGATACCGAGTCGAATACCGCATCTACCGCCACACCTGCAAGAGCCTTGCGCTCATGGAGAGGAATTCCCAGCTTATCGAATGTCTTTTCAAGTTCAGGATCGATTTCCTTCGGTCTGTCCTCATCCTTTTTTGGTGCAGCGTAGTAAATGATATCCTGAAAGTCTATTTCAGGAATATCAAGATGCGCCCATTGAGGGAGGGGCATCTTCTGCCAGCGGAGGAATGCTTCCAGACGAAACTCAAGCATCCACTCAGGCTCGTCCTTCTTGGCAGAAATGAGACGGATTATATCCTCGCTGAGACCTTTGGGTATGAACTCCTGCTCGACTTCGGTCACAAAGCCATGTTCATATTCCTTTTCGGTAATATTATCTAATATTTCTTTGTCTTTGCTCATAAAAAAATCTGCTATCCTGCAATGTCCGGACCGACTGACGACCCGAATATGCAAAGATAGCAGAAATTTAAATTCCTTATGCCTATCAGATATTGAATTCCACTGGAACTTTCATTCTTTCTTCAATCTTTTCGCCGTCCTGCTCTGCAGGTGTCCATGTTGGCGATTTGCTTACCACTTTTACAGCAGCTTCATTAAGCACCGGATCCGATCCGAATACTGCGACAATATCTGAAACTGTTCCGTCCTTGTTGACCGTAAATTCGACAATCACAAGCCTTGACTCTCTGTTTATTCTGTCACGATAAGGATATACCACCTGCGAATTCACCCAGAATGTAAAATCCTTCAGACCACCGCCCTTGAATTTCGGTGCAACATATCCAGCTCCCTGCCTGAGCGCAAGATTACGATCTTCCCACTTCAACTCAAGTTCCTTGAGAAACTCCTCATGCTTGAGTCTGAGGTCAACCCTCGGATATCTCGGCTTTGAATTGACACCATCAGGAACTTCCTTGAAATCCGCTATGCGGGACTTCATCCTTCCATTCCTGAACTTACCTACATACATCGAACCGTTTTTCCTGTAAAGGGTATCGACGCCGTGG